>NZ_JBQHWJ010000030.1:0-25240 GCF_052064035.1 Bulleidia sp. HCP3S3_C9
TCTCCTTGCTTCTAATCATACAGAAAATGCAGATATTTTGACTATGATTTAGTCTTTTCTCTGCATCGTTTTTTTATTTAATTTGAATATATTATTGGTTTTATGTGTATTTAATTTGGCGTTCTACAACAACGCCAGGAACAGGCGCACCAAACACGAACACGAAAAACCCCAATAAAGCACGCTTTCAAGCGAGAAGAGAGCCCACCACATAGAACAAGCTAATAGCACACTATGCGGTGGATTTTATGTTTCCATTGAGATATATCGCTCACATTTACAAACTTTTACCGAGAACATTATTTTCCTTTAAATGTGGGATAAAAATATTAAAAAATGGCATAAATAAGCCATTCTATACATTTGCAAACTAATTTTTAAAAATCTTCAAATGTGGAGCATTTTTAAAAAACCTTTAAATGTGGGCGTGTAGTCTACTTGTAGCCTACTTGTAGCCTACTGAGGACGCCTAAGGACGCCTAAGGACGCCGTAAAGCATAAAAAAAAGCTCGTATACACGAGCTTTTCGGCATTTTCCAAACTGAATAAATTAACGCTTGGAGAACTGTGGTGCTCTTCTTGCACCCTTTAAGCCGTACTTCTTTCTTTCCTTCATACGAGAATCACGTGTGAGGAATCCAGCCTTCTTAAGAACTGGTCTGTAATCAGCACTAGCTTCAAGTAAAGCACGAGCGATACCGTGTCTCATTGCACCGGCCTGGCCTGTATAACCACCACCGTATACGTTGATCTTGATATCAAACTGATCTTTTGTCTCTGTAAGTACTAATGGAGCATTAACTTCCATACGAAGAGTAGCCTGTGGAAGGTATTCTTCTAATGTACGTCCATTGACTGTGATGTTACCTGTTCCCGGAGTCATAAAAACGCGGGCAACAGACTTCTTTCTACGTCCTGTTCCGGCGTAGCTAACTGTCTTCTTCTTTGTTGGCATTGTCTTTTATTCCTCCTTACTTAACCTTGAGCTCAACTGGCTTCTGAGCTGCATGTGGGTGATCAGGTCCTTCATAAACAAATACATGCTTACGCTGAACATCACCGAGCTTAGTATGAGGGAGCATACCCTTGATTGCCTTTTCTACCCATTCAACTGTGTACTGTTCACGCATAACCTTTGTGGATCTAACACGTAAACCATTTGGCCACTGTGAATGTGAATAGTAGAATTTCTTGAAGTCCTGGTCGCCAGAAATCTTAACCTTGTCAGCATTGATTACGATAACATAGTCACCGCAGTCAACGTTAGGTGTGTAAGTTGGCTTGTGCTTACCTCTTAATACTGTAGCTACTTTTGTTGAAAGACGTCCGAGTGTAGCATCTGTAGCATCAACTACATACCATGTACGGACAACTTCGCTTGGCTTTAACATCGTTGTTTGACGCATAATCTTTTTTTCTCCTTTACTGAAAATGTAACTTTACCGGGGCTACATTTTTGGCATGGAGTGCCATGTTTGATTCTAGTAGTCCGAGGCTATAAAGTCAATCTTTTTTTTCTGTTTTTAAATAGTTTTTTGCATGATCGTATGGAACACATTCAAAATGTTCAATATTCCATGTTTTCAGTTTAGAAATGATTTGATTCTTCACTTCTTCAACATATTTTTGATCATTCATATCATAGAGATAAATGCATGCTTTTTCCTGTTCCACAACAAGACAGCCTTTCATCTCCTGGTTGTTTTTTGTACAGACTGCATAAGCATATGGGAACTCTTTATCTCTCACTCTTTTCTCAATTTCTTCGATATCCCATGCATCGCTGCATAGTTGATCACCTCTTAGAAATTCTCGAATTTGAATATTCTCATTCAATGCAACCATTTCAAAATAATCTACATATTCCAATGTCAATCCATTTGCTGGAGCATTATGTCTTTTCACTGAACGATCCTTTGCTTCCAGCATTTCTTTCACATCCTGAATCGTTTTCTTTCCTCTGCCAACATCTAAGATAGCGGCAGACATCATTCTAACTTGATACCTTAGAAAACCTTTTCCAGTAAATGTCAAAGAAATCATGTTTCCATCTTTTTTACAAGACACATCATAAATAGAACGTACCTGTATAGGATATTCCGCTAAAGACGAAGAATTAAATGAAGTAAAATCATGTGTTCCTTGAAACAATTGAATACATGCATTCATTTTTTCTATATCCAAAGGATATGGAAACTGACACGCGTACTCTCTAGAAAACACATCATAAGGACCATTATTAATTCTATATGTATATGTTTTATAGCGAACATTAAATCTTGCATGAAAGATAGAATCCTTTTCTTCAACACTTAAGATATGAATATCGTCCGGGAGAAATGCATTGATTGCTCCCATCCATTTTCTCGCATTCATATTTCTTTCACAATCAAACATGAATACCTGTCCACGTGCATTCACTCCCGCATCTGTTCTGCCAGAAGCAGTAATTGTGATTTTTGTCTGTGCGATTTTTTCTAAAACTTTTTCAATTTGTTCCTGCACTGAAGTTCCACGTGTTTGAGATTGCCATCCTTCATAATGGTCTCCCACATAGGAAACAACACATTTATATCTCATCGAAACCACGCAATCCAGATAATGACACCCATTAATACCCCGCAGCAAGCCAACAAGAACCAGTCTTGTTTTTTCATTTCCAATTGCTTGTAGCGTGTTCTAGGCAAACCAGGTGCATATCCTCTTGCTTCCATTGCATTAGCAAGATCTTCAGCTCTTTGGAACGCAGATACAAATAAAGGAACAATCAAAGAAAGAATTGCCATCACTCTTTCCATCAGCTTTCCTTCCTTCATATCCACACCTCTAGATTCCTGTGCTTTGATAATACGTGCCGTTTCATCAATCAAATCCGGAATAAAACGCAATGCAATACTGATCAGCATCGCAATTTCATGAGATGGTAAACCAATCTTCTGAAAAGGACTCAATAGATCTTCAATTCCCAATGTCATTTCCAATGGTTTGGTTGTAGCTGTTAGACATGTTGTAATCATGATCATCAAAAGAAGTCTTACCGCAATATATAATGTCTGAAAAACTGCATCGGAATACAATGACCAGCTGCCAATCGTAAACAATACTGTACCTGTTTTCAATACCAAAGCATTAATCACAAGCAGAAAGAAAAGCATAAACAACATTGGCTTCATAGCTTTCCAGATAAAAGAAACAGAAAGCTTTGATAATATGATAACAACAGATACACATACAAATATCACGCCATAGCCAATCCATCCTGCAGGGAAAAAGATTGTAATCAGCAACAGCAGCATTGCCATGATCTTTGCACGAGGATCCAGCTTATGAATTGGTGAATCTAAAGGCAAGTAACGGCCAAGTGTAAAATTACCCATCTTACTTTACCTCCTTTGCGATATAATCTGCCAGTTCTTTCATATTTACAACACTTTCAGGAATATCAAAACCTTTTTCATTCAACATTTCTTTCATGCGAACAATATATGGCGGCAAAATATTTAATTCTCTACACTTCTTTGGATCAGAGAAGAATTCACGTGCTGTACCATGAAGCTTTACCTGTCCTTTTTCCAAAACAACAACATCATCACAATACGTATACACATTCTCCATGTCATGTGTAACCATCAATACTGTCTTATGCATTTCTTTATTCAACTTAGAAAATAAAGCCATCATGGAAGCAGTACCAGCTGGATCCAGACCAGCTGTTGGCTCATCCAGAACAAGAACCTTAGGATCCATCGCAAGAATACCCGCAATCGCAACTCTTCTTTTCTGTCCGCCAGATAATTCAAGAGGACTCTTTTCAAAGTAAGATTCATCCACACCAACAAGCTTCAAAGCTTCTTTTGCACGTTTCGTTGCTTCTTCCTCATTACATCCGAAATTCTTAGGTCCAAATGCAACGTCCTTAATAATTGTTTCTTCAAACAATTGATATTCAGGGAACTGGAACACAAGTCCAACTTCACCTCTGAGTGCCTTTAATTTCTTTGCTTTTTCACCAGCTTTGATATCACGATCTAAAATATGAACAATTCCAGCATCTGGTAATAAAAGTGCATTCAAATGCTGCACTAAAGTACTCTTTCCAGAACCAGTCTGGCCAATAATTGCGGTCATTTTTCCTTCTGTAATTTCTAGATTGATATTTCTTAAAGCCTGGTATTCATATGGTGTACCAGCACTATACGTATGACTTACATTTTCGAACGCAATCGGCATAGCTCATTCACCATTCCTTCCATTGTGATACATCTATCTACTGTTACTCCTCTTTTCTTCAGCTCATCCGCTAATTTCAAAGAAAATGGAATATCCAGTTTCATTTCTTTTAATTTCTTTTCCTGCTGGAACACTTCTTGTGGTGTGCCTGTCAATACAACTTTTCCCTGATCTAATGCAACCACATAGTCAGAGCTAGCAACTTCATCGATATCATGTGTAATTGATAAAATTGTCAAAGAACTTTCCTTATGCAATTTCATAATTACTTTTTTGATTTCATCTTTTCCATCTGGATCAAGCATACTTGTCGCTTCATCGAAGATTAAAAGTTTTGGTTTCATCGCTAATACTCCAGCAATCGCAACGCGCTGTTTCTGGCCGCCACTTAAATGCGTAGGTTCCTGATCCATAAAATCACTCATTTTAACAAGCGCAGCATTTGTATCAATGATCTCATCCATCATAGATGGTTCAACACAATGATTTTCCAGTCCAAATGCAATATCATCACGCACAGTCGCACCAATAAACTGATTATCTGGATTTTGAAAAACAATACCAATACGAGAACGAATCTTTGCCAGATTTTCATTGTTCAATGCAATACCGTCAATCGTAATCGTTCCACTCGCACTCTCAAGCAGGCCCATGATCAATTTCGCAATTGTAGATTTACCACTGCCATTATGTCCAACAATTGTTGTATAACTACCCTCTTCAACTGAAAAAGAGACGTTGTCAATCGTCTTTCCCTCTTCTTCATATGAAAAATTTAAATCTTTCACTTCTAGAATTGCCATATACGCCTCTTTTTTATTGATTTAAGTTGACTAAAAGTTCAACTAAACTTCTAATGCGATCACACTTTGCATCACGATGTAATCTCTTACGGTCTAACAATACCGCATGAATTCCAGCATCATTTGCTTCCATAACATTTGTTTCAAGATCACAAGATACATATAATACTTCTTCATTTTTATATGAAGTCATCTCAGATGCCTTCGCATAAAATGCAGGAGATGGTTTACTTACCCCAACATTTTCAGCACTCAAAATTCCAAATGGATGAAGATTATTTCTTCTAGTAACGACATGAATATAATCTTCTGAATGATTTGTAAGAATGTATACAGGTAATGTACATTTCGCAAAAAATTCTTTCACATCATCATGAATTGGTGCATACATCCAGAAATTCTGTAAAAGTGTATGAATCTGTTTACGATCTTTCTTCAAGTTGTAATTGTCAATTGCAGATGTAATGATCTTGTCTTCCATTTCATCCATTGTCATGAAATTCTCACCTTGAGATACAGCTTCTAAAGCTGTCAATTCTTCTTTATAAAATGCAACTACTTCTTCTTCTGTTTTAAAATTACTATTTTTAATAACTTCACTAATCAGTTCTGAATAATCCTGACCTTTTGCGGCTATCATTCCACTCGCAAAATCTAATATAATTGCTTTAATCATAATCACCTTCCAAAAACTCGCACATTATACCATAATTATGCCTTTTTCGATAGTATAATATATCTAAGAAAAACAGTACATATTCAACGGAGGAACAAAATGAATATCCAACAATTTCAGCACGATCGATTCGGTTTATTCTTGCATTGGGGACTATATGCAATCTCCGCTAGAGGAGAATGGGTAAGAAATAATGAAGAAATGAAAGAAGAAGACTATATTCCATATGCCTCAGAATTCAATCCAGATTTATTCGACCCAAAACAATGGGCAAAAGATGCAAAAGAAGCAGGCATGAAATATGCAGTCATGACCGCAAAACACCATGATGGTTATTGCCTTTTCAACACGAAAACAACAACATGGAAATCAGACAGAGACTATATCAAAGAGTTCTTGGAAGCTTTCCGCAATGAAGGATTAAAAGCAGGACTTTATTATTCATTACTAGACTGGCATCACCCAGACTATCCACACTATCAAGATTTACATCATCCAATGAGAAATCATCCTGAATGTTCAAATGAAAACAGAGATTTTTCAAGATATCTAGACTACATGCATACACAAATCAAAGAATTACTAACGGAATATGGAAAGCTGGATATTATGTGGTTTGATTTTTCTTATGGGAATATGAGAAAAGATACATGGGATGCCAATAAGATTGTTTCCATGGCAAGAGAATACCAGCCTGATATGATTATTGACAATCGTCTAGAAGGAGATGGCATTTATCAAGGAACAATCAGAGAAGAACATCCTAGTTTTACTGCAGGTGACTTTACTTCTCCTGAACAAATGATTCCACCAACAGGTATTACAAATGTCAAAGGTGATCCAATCCCTTGGGAAGCATGTCTAACAATGAATGAACACTGGGGATATTGTTCCAAAGATACAAATTACAAATCAGCAAAACTCATCATCAGAACACTCGTTGAATGCGTCAGCAAATCTGGCAATCTGATCTGCAATGTTGGCCCAGATGCAAGAGGCTGTTTCCCATCACAATCCAGAAAAATTCTTCATGAAATTGGAGAATGGATGAAGTATAATCAAGCTTCAATCTATGGATGCAGGAAATGTGATCTAGAAAAACCAGAATGGGGAAGATATACGCAAAAAGGAAATATCATCTATGCACACGTATTAGATGAAAGTGTCTTCGACATTCCAGTACATATTCCAAAGGATAAGATCTTGAAAGTCAGAAGATTATCAGATGGATCAGAAATCAAGATTCAAACACCATGGAATGCTGAAAGCTATCCAGAATACACATTCTTAAACATCGATACATTAGCACATCAATGTCCAGATCCAATTGATACTGTCATTGAAATCACATTAAAATGAGTAAAAAAATATCTAGCAACAGTAAGACCAGATAGAAAATATCAACGCAATATGAAACCTAAATCATCTGTTCCATTCAACACATAAGCATCATAGCGTCACACTGATGATATTTCATATTCGAGTCGCAGGAAAATTTTTCTAAAGCGAATCATTTTTCCTTTTTGTTATGTTTGAAAGCCATCAATTCTAATTGAAATGTGATAGAACCCCTGGATGCAGCTCTACATCCAGGGGTTACATGACAAATATTTTAATAACTTCTTATTTGACTTAACTTACTGACATTGCAAATAATAGTTTTCCTTTTATGTACCACTATTACTTCCATTCTTTTTTGAGCTCGTGCACTCTATAACGAATGTAAATCCAGCTGCAAATCCATTGTTGATTCTGAATGAGATAGTCAGGAGATTTTTCAATAAAATCTTCCCAGCTTGTACATCCACTATTGCTCACTTTATAAAATTCTGAATCAAAGTAATTTCCATCCACAGATTGTATCTGATTATCATAGATAATGCGTAATTCTTTATTCTCATTTAACAGCTTTTCCCCATTCTTTTTGAATGCTGACAAACCAACAGGCAACATTTTTTTCATAGAAAGATAGTAATTTACCTCCCTATCTAAATCAGAAAAAATATCGATGTTAAGATCTGTTAAATCCAAACGTGGTAAAAAACAAACATAAGTCGGAATCTGTTCTTTTAGTATTGTACAGGTAATTTCTAAACCAACAATATTATTTACAGTATTAGATATCCAGAATCGGATTTCTTTCGCGTTTTCAAGTGAATCAAAATAATTATCTATATCACATTCCCATCCAGCAATGATATCTTTCGTAAGTGGCCATTGGCTGGAGTAGTATTTTTTCAAATTTTCTATCATATGTTCTTTTGTAAACGGTTTTAATAAACCATATTCAAAATGAATCGGACAATCCACAACATGAAAATCTAAAATACCTTTTTCTCTGTATCCATATTCAACCAATTCTTTATAGTTGTAATCAAAGCAAATATCAATAATTCTTTTCATTTGATAACTACATCCACAGATTGTATACTTTTACCACCATTCAATACTTCACCATCAACTAAGTGTTTCAGATGCTCAATCATGTTTTATAATTGTTATTTTATTTCAGAAATATATTTTTCAATCGTAGATTCATCGATACCGCCATTGTAAGCTGTAATACCGTAAGAATATTCACCATCTACCCATGAAATTGCAGAATACATATCCCCATTTCCACGTTCTTTCACTTCTTTTCCATCAATCGTAACTTTCTGAATATTCATATATGAGTTATCATCTGTTGTCAGAATATCTTTTCCACAGAATTTTGCCTTATCAATACGGATAACATCCTCACCATTATCATCATGAAATGTCACTTCAGAAATTTGATAAGAGAAAGCTCGATAAGATACATTTGTATATGTTTGTTCCAGTTCTTCAGGAACTTCTAAATCAAATCCCGCAACACCTTTTGCCTGCAGTTTATTTTCCAGATCGATCCAGACCTGCTTTTGTGATTGTCCAAATGGCGATTGTGAAACAACAATGCACGCATCATCGTTCTTTCCTTTTCCAAATACCATATACATAACCACAAACACCATCGCCAGCAATAAAATAATTTTCATAAAATTACCATCTGCCGGCTTTTTTTCGGATGGTTTATTTTCTTCTTCAATGATTTCTTTTTCTTCCATGCTTCACCTCTTGTTGTTCTATTGTACCAAACAAAAAGATACAATTCATCATTGTATCTTATCGAATATCATATTTTTCGTATACACCTTGTAATGCATTTGTCTGATTTGCAACATTCAAGATATCTGAAATGATTGCACCAGGCTGTGTAAAGAACTTACGTGTTGCGACAACCTTGTCATCCTGTGTTGTTGTCTCATATCCACTCAGTCCCATGATTTCTTCAAATGCTTTTCTTTCTTCAGCAATCGCAAAACGAACATGATGCATTACAGTAACAAGTGAATCCTCTTCATAGCTGCTGTTAAATTCATCATTTTTATTTAAAATCTTCTCAATAAAATCCAAATCCAGGTATGGATACACAGAAGCAACTTCTTTTACTTCATCGCTCTTTTCTTCAAAAGATGGATCGACTTTCTTCTCGTCTACATCACCATCTTCAATCTTAATGAAGTGAATTTCATCATCTTTTTCATTCTCTTGTGTTTTCTTGGATTTCTTTAATGTATACGCTGCTAAAGCGGATGCTGCTGCTAGAGCAATAGCTGAAAAAGCTAATATTGACTTACGAGACATAATTTTTTCTCCTTTGTATTACAATATTGTAACACATTCATGCTTCATCAGATATTCCATTATTTCAACAGCGTTACTTGCCGCACCTTTTCGAATCTGGTCACCACAGCACCAGATAACAAGTCCATTCTCATTTGTCAGATCTTCTCTGATTCTGCCAACATATACAAGATCCTGATCTGTTGTCAATAAAGGTGTTGGAACACCTTTGTATAAAACATCCCCTTCAAATGAATCAATTGCTTTTTCAGCTTCTGCAATAGAAATATGATTCTCACAAACAACCGTTGCAGAAATTGAATGTGAACGATATACAGGAACTCTCACACATGTACATGTCACTTTCAATTCAGGCAAATGCAGAATCTTTCTTCCTTCATTCTGCATTTTCATTTCTTCTGTTGTATAACCATTCTCCAGCATACTTCCAATATCCGCAATCACGTTATAGGCAATCTGTGAAGGGAATGTGTGTACTTCAACTTCTTCATGATTTCGAATTGCTTCACATTGATTTTCCAGCTCTTCAATCCCATGCATTCCAGCACCGCTGACTGCCTGGTATGTACAAGCATTGATTGACTTAATCTTAGACAGTCTGCAAATGGGAGCCAATGCCATCAATGTAATGATCGTAGAGCAGTTAGGATTCGCAATCGTTCCATGATGCTTCAATGCATCTTCACCATTAATTTGTGGAACAACTAAAGGAACATCATCTTCCATGCGGAATGCAGAACTATTATCAATATAT
Organism: Bulleidia sp. HCP3S3_C9; assembly: GCF_052064035.1. NCBI lineage: Bacteria > Bacillati > Bacillota > Erysipelotrichia > Erysipelotrichales > Erysipelotrichaceae > Bulleidia > Bulleidia sp. HCP3S3_C9. The sequence goes on from NZ_JBQHWJ010000030.1 coordinate 10,130, forward strand.
ACCGCACCCGCCTTTTCAATCATAGGACGATATTCTTTACTCAATGCATTACTAACTGCACCAAGCACATAATCCAAACCATCAAAACAGCCCACCGAAACTTCCTGAATTGTCATTTCTTGATTCAAATATGGAATTTTTTTGCCGGCAGATCTAGAAGAAGCAAACAAGCGCAATTCTTCAACATCAATTTTTCTTTCTTCCAGGCAAGTGATCATTTGTCTGCCAACAGCACCTGTCGCACCAACAATACCTATTCTCATTGTTTCTTCTCCTCCGCAACAAACTTTTCATATATTGCTTTAATTGACTTCTCAAAATCATTATCCGAAACACCAATCATAATTGTTAACTCATAAGATGATTGAGAAATCGTACGAATATTGATCTTGTTTCTGCCAAATTCACTCAATAACTGACCAGAAATACCAGCACGCTGCTTCATTTCTCTGCCAACGACCGCAATCATTGCCTGATGATCTTCCACACGAATATCTTCTGGATGTACTGTTTCCTTCAATTCCCCAATAATTTCATACAGACAATGGTTAATCAAATGCGTCTGTACAACAATACTGTACGTATCCACTGTTACAGGGACAGCTTCAATCGAAACATTATACTTCTCAAAGATCTGTAATACTTTTCTTAAAAAACCAATTTCAGCACTGCTATGTGCTTTCGTCAAAGAAATAACCGTATAGTTTTTTCTGCCCGTAATTCCTGTAATTGCATGTGGTGGATCTACTTTATCCATTTCACTGCAATCTTCCATAATCATTGTTCCTGGATGATCCGGTTCATTGGTATTACGAATATTGATTGGAATATTCTTTTCTCTCACAGGGAAAACAGAATCATCATGCAGAACATTTGCTCCCATGTAACTCATTTCTCTCAGTTCTGAATATGTAATTCTTGAAATTGAAATTGGATTTGGAATAATTCTAGGATCAACAACCATGAACCCAGATACATCTGTCCAGTTTTCATAAACATCTGCATCTACAATATTTGCAAGTACTGCACCTGTGATATCAGAACCTCCACGACTCATGACTTTGATTGTGCCATTTGGCGTTGCACCATAGAAACCAGGAATCAGAATTTTTTCACTGCCTTGTACATACTGCATCAGTTTTTCACTTGTACGTTTCATATCAATTGTTCCATCATAATGAAACATGATAACATCTGCCGCATCAACAAATTTAGCACCCAAATATTCTGCTAAAAGCTTTCCAGTTAAATACTCCCCACGAGAAACAAGATAATCAGGAGAATCATCATTTTGTATGATTTTACGAATCCTAAAAAACTCTTCATCTAGATTCACATGCAAATGCAGCTCTTCCTGAATACTTTTATATTTTTTCACGATCATATCAAACAGGCTTTCATAAGAAACACCATATTTAATATGTGCCTGAATCAAATACAGAAGATCTGTAACTTTATGATCTTCGTGACTCTCTTTTCCACATGCGCTTGTAACAATGAACTTTCTAGAAGGATCACTATCAATAATATGTTTCACTTTAGCAAATTGCTTCGCATTCGCAACAGATGAACCACCAAATTTTGTAACCTTGATCATGCTTCCACCTCCGCAATAAATACTTCTTTATCATTTGCCTTTTTCATACGATCTAATACTTCTAATAAACGAACTTTCTTTGTAACTTTGCCATCCATAATATCCTGAAAAACTTCCATATTTTTAGAACGAATATAGTAAATGCCTTCAACATTTTCATTATTGATCATTCCATCTTCAAATTGCATTTCCATACTCTGTGATTTTTCAATATCAATAATGTCCTGCACAACTGCATGTGCTGTCGGTAAAGAACCCGCACCTTGTCCAATATAAACCGCTTTCCCAAGTGTTTTCGAATTCGATGCAATCGCATTAAAATTCAAAGGAATAGAAGCAAATACATCATCTTTTTTCACAAACATTGGCATTACAGAACTAGATACAACATCACCATTTCTTTCTGCACGTCCAATCATCTTTACAACATATCCATTTTCTTTGCAGTACTTCAAATCACTCGCATCAATATAGCGAATCCCAAACATCGGAATATCTTCTAAATTAACACGTTTTCCAAATGCTTTTAAAATACTGATCATTGTCTTATAGCGAATGTCATATCCATCAATATCATCTGTTGGATCTTTTTCTGCATATCCTAAATCCTGTGCTTCTTTTAACATAGAGGCAAAATCCTGATTCTCATGGTACATACGTGAAAGAATATAGTTTGTTGTACCATTAAAAATACCTTTCAAAGAATCAATTGTATCAACTCTTTTACAGCGATCAATATTTGCAATCCACGGAATTCCACCGCCACAAGTCGCTTCATAATGCAGGCTCACATGATTTCTTTCTGCACATTCCTGAAGTTCTAAAATAGAGGAAGCAAACATTTTTTTATTTGAAGTTACAAAATGCTTTCCGTGCTCTAACGCTTCCAAAGCATACTTACGTGCTGGCTCAATACCACCCATACATTCCACTACAACATCAATAGAAGGATCCAGAAGAATGTCATTTACATCTGTTGTCATTCTTACGTCTGTAATTTCCGATGTATCTTTCACAAGAATTCTTGTAATTTCTAGATTTTTTGTTTCGTCTGTTAATTTTTCATCAATGATTTTTCTAACACCACTTCCAACAACACCATGTCCAAGTAATCCAATCTTCATATTTCCTCCATTCAGTGTACCTATTTTAAAAACACTTGTATTAAGAACGCGAACATAGTATCATATCAAAGTGTTTATTACAAGGAGCGAATCGTATGAAATATGTAAGCAGCAGAAATAAAAATGAAATTGTTGAAAGTCATAACGCAATTATTCAAGGTCTAGCAAAAGATGGTGGTCTTTTCACACCAGAAAACATTAACATTCATATCAATGTAGATGAGCTAACAAATTTGTCATACCAGCAGATTGCCACAAAAGTCATTCATGCTTTCTTAGACGACTTTACAGAAGAAGAAATTTCTTCCTCCGTAAATCAGGCATATGACAATAAATTTGATACAGAAGAAATCGTTCCACTGCATAAAATAGAAGATGCATACTTAATGGAACTTTATCATGGTCCTACAAGTGCATTCAAAGATATTGCTTTGACATTGCTTCCGCATTTATTGATCCAGTCCTACAACAAAGAAAATCGTCATGATACGATTTCCATTTTAACTGCTACTTCAGGCGATACAGGAAAAGCTGCATTAAGCGGATTTGCAGATGTAAAACATACCGCAATTACAGTCTTCTATCCTGAAGTTGGCGTTTCTCAAGTACAGAAGAAACAAATGCAGACAGCCATTGGAGATAACGTTGAAGTCATCGCGGTCAAAGGAAACTTTGACGATTGTCAGAGAATGGTTAAAGAAGCAACACAAGATCCACAAGTACTTGCATCTTTACATAACGTAACAATTTCCTCTGCCAACTCTATCAATGTAGGCAGATTAATTCCACAAGTTGTCTATTACTATTCCTCTTACTGTAAACTCGTAAGAGACGGTGCAATCCAGTGCGGAGATCCTGTAAATTTTGTCGTTCCTACAGGAAACTTTGGCGATATCTTAGCTGGTTATCTAGCATATCGTACGGGGCTGCCAGTAAATCAGCTAATCTGTGCTTCTAATTCAAATAATGTTTTAACAGATTTCTTGAATACAGGTACATATTCCATTCATCGCCCATTCATTCCAACAATGTCACCTTCCATGGACATTCTGATTTCAAGCAATCTTGAAAGATTATTATTCATCATGAGTGATAATGATGATTCTTTTGTTGCTAACATGATGAAAGAATTAAACGAACAAGGATCATATACTATTCCATCAAAGATTCAGGAAAAGATTTCTTCTATTTTTAAGGGTTACTGGACAAGTGAAGAAGACTGTGCAAAGACGATACATGATCTCTATAAAAAAGAACATGTATTAATTGATCCACATACTGCAGTTGGACTGCATGCATATAGACAATATCAATTACAGACACAAGATAAAACACCGTCAATTGTTTTATCGACTGCTTCTCCATATAAATTCTGTAAAGATGTATACCAGGCAGTTTCAAGCAATTGCATTGAAGATGATTTTGAAGCAATGGATGCTTTGCATACATATACACAAACAGCTATTCCATCCAATCTTGCATGTTTAAAAGATCTTCCTGTACGCTTTACACGCAGCATTGAAAAAGAAGACGGCATGAAAGTCATCGCAGAAAGAATGAAGGAAATTGGCAATGATCACAATTAAAACACCCGCAACAAGTGCAAATGTCGGACCTGGATTTGACTGTTTTGGCTTAGCATTTAATTTATACAACACTTTTGAAGTTGAACTTTCTGATCAGGATATCCTTGAAAATGTTGAAGAACGTTTCAACAATCCAGATAATATTTTCTTAAAAGCGTATCATCTTGGATGTGAAGCCATTGGTATTCATGATCATATTCACGCAATTTTTCATACAGAAATTCCTGTCAGTCGTGGACTTGGATCAAGTGCTTCTTTGATCTGTGGTGGATTACTTGCCTGCAGTGCATTACATAACAATGCATTGTCAAAAGATCAGATTTTTCAATTCGCAAGTCAGCTGGAAGGGCATCCAGATAATGCTGCACCATGCATTTATGGGGGTTTTACAGCTTCTTTGGCATTTGATCATCATTTTTTTACACAGCACTTAACATTGGATAACACATGGAAATATACACTGTTTGTTCCTGATTTTGAAGTTTCTACGCAAAAAGCACGTGCAATCTTACCCGACAGCTATGATAGAAAAACTACTGCTTCCAATGGAGCACACGCAGCATTATTGATTGAAGCATTACGCACTGGAGATATGGATTTATTAAAAGTCAGCGCAGTTGATGCAATCCATGAACCATACCGTAAACAATTAATCCATGAATTTGATGATGTTAAAAACATTGTTTCTAAATATGGTGTATTTCTAATCAGTGGTTCTGGATCAACATGTTTATTGATTTCAAAAGATCCTGTTTCTCAAGTTGATAAGGATGCCATTAACGGTTTAAAATGTAATTGGCAGATTTTTGAAAGAACCATTGCAAAAAATGGCTCGGAGGTTTTATGAAAAAAGATTTTTTAATTGTTTCTAGAAAAATATTACCAGATTACTTAGATAAAGTAATTTATGCACGAAATCTTTTAACAAATCATGAAGCTTCCACAATTACAGAAGCTGTACAAAAAGCAGGTATTTCAAGAAATACATATTATAAATATAAAGATTATGTTTACGAAAGTGCAGACGATACGACAGAAAGAAAAGCAGTTCTTTCTCTGATTTTAAAAAATGAGAGTGGTACACTCTCATCTGTTCTTAAAACATTATCTGATCTCAATACATCGATTTTAACAATTTCCCAGGCAATACCTGTCGCAAATAAAGCAAACGTACTTTTATCTTTAGATATTTCTAAGATGGCATGTGATATCCAGGAAATGACTGATACACTCAAACATTTATCCGGTGTCAGAAACGTTCATTTAGATGCCATTGAGTAATTTACATGTATTCCATCTTTATGGAATACTTTTTCATTAAAGTGGTATGATTGACATGGAGGTTACTCATGAAACACTTAACAAAATTATTCATTATCGCACCACTTCTTTTATGCGCCTGTAGTAAAAATACCGTCAAACGGAAAAGCAATGTTGAAAGAATCTCTGTTACAGATCCAGCAACAGAAACAATGGAACCTGAAGTAAATACAGAAACAGCATCACTCACCATCACTTCATCTGATTTAATTGATGGTGAATGGAACAGTGATATCACTTCTTCCTGTGGATCCAATCGAACACCAGAACTCAGCTGGAATGCAATTGATGGTGCAGAAGAATATGTTATCTACATGATCGACACATCCGCAAATAATTGGTTACACTGGAGAGTCAGTGGTCTTACAGATACACACCTGGATCCAGGCAGCCAGGCAGGGGAATATGTTGGACCATATCCACCAAGCGGAACACACACGTATATCATTAAAGTCTATGCACTATCTGCACCACCACTCTCATTACCAGGTAATTTTGATGCGACAAATGAAGACGATCTTTCATTCATTGATGCAGGACTCACAAACATCATTACTTCCGCAGAAATCTCTGGAACATTTACTGCACAGTAAAATGAGGATGATCACACCCTCATTTTTTCATTTCATTTTCAATCCACAACATCAATAAATTAACAATTTTTTCTTGTTGAACACCTGTTAAAGGAATACCTTTTTCAACATGATACCATCGATTCAAACACCCTCTACAACAGCACGCACACGCATGCATTGCGATAAACACAGGATGACCTTTCATTGGTGTTTGCTTTCCATCATTTTTCGGATAGCTATCTGCCAGTTTATTTCTCACAAAATCACATGCATGCCTGCGAATCACATCCATCCCTTTTTCTTCCACATACAATTTATCTTTTTCTTTCAGATGAAAAGAAGAACGAAATTTTGATTGAGATAATTTATATAGCGCTTCTATCCTTGTCTGCATAAAACTATTTTATGCTTTTTTTAATTTTTTCATACCAAAAAGCATGAATAACACACCAACAACTGCTACCGCAATACCAACGTAAAGTGTCGCTCTTACAGACAACAAGCTTAACAAGAAACCACCAATAAATGATGCAAATAGTCCACCAATCGTACCAGCAGCACCCATGACTGCCTGTCCCTGATTTCGATCTTCACTCGCAATATATTCATCCACAAAATAAACAGATGCTGGAATAATAATTGCATAAGAAAACATCTGGAAAACCATCGCAAAATAATATACTGTCATATTTGGTGCAATCAAAATCAATATATCTTTCACACACCATGCAATCGCAGAGAACACCATCAATGTATCTACACGGAATTTCTTTAACAATAATGCAAAACCAAACATCGGAGGTAATTCCACCATTGCCTGAATAAACGTAGCACTGCCCTGGCTGCCTGCATCACCACCAATATCACTGATAATATTAATCATATAGTTATTGATCAGCATATGTGTAAAGTTCAGACAAATCATTGCCGCAACAATCATCAATACATTAGAATATTTCTGAAAGAAAGATGCATAGGATATTTTAGCTTTTTCTTCAACAAATTCTTTCTTTTCATCTTTTGGCACCTGTAATGTCATAACAACACCAATTGTTGCAATTGCCATCACTAGCAGCCAGACTGGCAAAATCGATGGGTCTTTTAATTTAATGAGTTGACCAAGACACAAAGCTGCAACCGCATACGCTGCACTTCCAACACCTCTGCCAAGTCCATAATTAATCTTGTATCCTTCTTTTTCATAAATGAATGCAAGAGAATTCAAATAAGGAACTCCAATAGTCGCAAATGCTAACCCAATGACTGTAACTATCATAGAAAGAATAGATTCACCAGGAATCACAATCAAAGCAATATACGCAATCGACGCAACTAATAACGAAAAAATAATAAATCTCTTCTCATTCCATACTTTTGACTTATCAACAATCGGAGCCATTGTTGTCTGCCCAATCAAAGCAATGATTGAAACAGATGTTAATAACACTCCAATCACAGATGTATCTAATCCTTTATACTGCAGATAATTATTTGCAAACCCAACACTGCCGCAAACTAGAAAAAAGTAAAAACAATTGATCAAAGCATACTTCAAATTTAGATGTTTATATTTCATATCCACTTACCTCTAGTTCCATTGTACTATTTTGTTGATGTATTATTGCATTTCCAACGTATTTTGGCACAATGTTCCAAAAAAGAGGAAGAACCATTCTTCCTCATAACAATACAATATCTTTTGTCTTTGAATCTTTTTTCAACTGCAGACAATAATTCTTGCTTGCTTCTATAATTGGATACAATTCATCTTGTGGCTGCACTTGTTTACTTGTCATAATACAATCATAGATTGGAAATGCATCTACCCAGTTAACTGGAACAAGTCCATATTCTTTCAATTTATCAACCGCAACATACGGAACAAGACACAGTCTCTTTTCTTTCATACAGCTTTCAATGACAGCAGTGACAGATCCTAAAAACAATTCACTTTTCAACGCAATATCTGCATCTAGCAGTAAATTTCTAAAGTGTTCTGTAAAACAGCATTCTGAATATGTAAATGTAAAACTTTGATTGATAAAATCTTTTAAATACACTTCTTCTTTATTCGCAAGAGAATGTAATGGAGAAGTCATCACACATAGCTTTTCCTGGAATAATGGTGTCACTTTCGCACTTCCACATTCACTCAAATTAACCATTTGAACATATCCAATATCACATTCCTGCTGTTCCAACCACTCAGGCACTCTTGAACAACAGATTGTATTGACTTCAATACTGGCAAATTCAATTTCCTTTTGATACTGATGCATAAATGAGCCAAAACTAAATGCCAGCATCAATTCACCACCCGCAACAATGATTTTATTTTCCCGATGTTCCTGTTTGAAAGTTGCTTCACATTTGTCATACATTTTCAACATTTCTTTCGCATATGGCAAAAAGATTTCTCCATCTTTCGTCAAACAGATTGCTCCATTTCGAAAATGAACAAACGTAGTAGAGAATTCAGCTTCTAACGCATGAATATGTTTTGCCAAAGTACTTGGCGCATAATTCAAGATTTCACTTGCTTTGATATAATTTTTTTCTTTTGCTAAAACAACAAATGTTTTTAATTGTTTCGTATCCATGAGACTAGTATAGCATTTTCAAAATATTTGTGTATCATCCATCAAAAAAGCTATGACCTTTCGATCATAGCCTTTTCATCATGCTTATTTATTGTCAGCAATCACTTGTTCACCAGCAGCCTTACCAAATACGACTGTGTCAACAACAGCGTTACCGCCTAAACGGTTTGCACCGTGGATACCACCAGTAATTTCACCAGCAGCATACAAGCCTGCAATTGCCTTACCAGATTCATCTAATACACGTGTATCTGTATCAATTGTTACACCACCCATTGTATGGTGAACGCATGCCTGTCTAGGTGTAGCAACCCATGGACCGTTTTCAAGCTTAACAGAGTACAATGTACGTCCAAATTCATCTGTTTCTTTACCATCAACACAATTGTTGAATGCATCTACTGTAGCCTGCAATGTAGCCTTGTCGCAGCCTAACTTTTCAGCCATTTCATCTAATGTATCAGCAACAACGATATATCCATTCTTTTCAAGATATTCGAATGTAAATCCATCAGCACTTCTCCATTCAGGATCCTTGATATCAACATATCCCTTGCCATCGCCACTTTCTAACATATAGAATATAGCATCTGGCTGTGATAATACACCTAAGCAGATTTCATCACGTCTGCCATCTTCTCTAACAAATCTTTCACCATTCTTGTTGATAAAAATGAGCTGGTCTGTACCGTTAACGTCTCTTGGTGGATACTTTGTCAACTGACCATCCTTTGTATTACCTAAGTAGAGTAACTGGATCTGTTCCATATCTGTTAATGAAGCACCGGCTTCCTTAGCCATCACAATACCATCACCCTGAGAGGAAGATGTTCTATTTGTCGTCATTAATTTACTTAGATCATCCCACTTGCCACTTGTGTTATATTCCTGAACCATCTTAGAGTTAGCTGCGAATCCACCTGTGGATAATACAACACCCTTGTTAGCTGTTACAGTAAATTCATTACCATTTCTATCTGCACAAACAACACCAGTAATTTTGTCATCTTTCTTCACTAAAGATTTACCTGTTGCTTCTGTAACGATTGTTACATTGTCCATAGCATCAATCTTGTCTAAGTATGTTGAGATAAAACCAGTACCCATCTTCATTTTTGAAGTATGTGTTCTCTGCCACAATGAACCAGCACCTTGAGAAATCTTATCATCAAAGCCCATTCCTAGATCATCCTTGATCCATTCATATGCATCATAAGAGTCATAGCAAAGTTTCTTAACAAGATCTAAGTTACCAACTTTATCACCGTTGATCCAAGTCTGCAGAGCATACCATTCCTTAGAATCAAATAAGTCTGTTCTACCATCAGCCTTGTACTTATCCCACTGTTTCTTAACTTCAGCCTGTAATGCCTTATGTTCATCACTAATTGGCTTTTCACTCAATGCCTTTTCAACTGTTGTCTTAACAGTATCTGTCATTGTAACTTCCTTCTGAAGCTTCTCATCAGGTGTATTGTAAATTGCACCACATACTAATGTGTCACCACCAACTTCACCATTCTTTTCAATAACAGTAACAGTAGCACCATCTGCACCAGCAGCGATTGCTGCAGCAAGACCTGCACCACCACCACCGACTACAACAACATCAGAAGTTATGTCTTCTAATTTTTCAGAACTCTTTACTTCTGTCTTGAAATCATCCTTGTTTCCGCCAGCCTGTTCAATTGCATCCCCAACAGCATTCATGATAGCGTAGCTGGTAATTGTTGCACCAGTAACGGAATCAACCTTAATAGATTGTCCTTCAACGATTCTCTTTGGAATCAAAGTAATTGGAGATTCTCCACCATTTGTCTTCACTTCACCCTTAGCGTTTACAAGTTCTCCACCAATACCTGGAGTTTCTTCGTTACCTGTTACAGTAACTGCGTCAATTTTGCCATTCGCAATCTTTACTTCGACTTCAACGTCAGCATTCATACCTGGTTTTGCTGCTGTGTATGTACCATCCTTCAATGATCCTGTTGCTCCAGCATTAGATCCAGCTGGCTTGTTTGCGCAACCTGAAGCCAATAGCAATGCACCTGCTAATGACATAGTAATTATCTTTTTCATAGCTCCCTCCTATTTGTTAATATTTTAACATGATAATTTATTAACAAGTCACACTTAAAGTGAGAGCGCTCTCACTTTTTTCATTTTTCCCTATCTTGATCAAAAAAAATCGTAGTATATACACCACGATCTTTTGTATTCTTATTTTAAATCTTCCAGATCTTCGCCATTTGTTGCGATGACTTTCTTATACCAGAAGAATGAATCTTTACGATACCTATCTAATGTACCAAGATCAAATTCATCTCTATCAACATAGATAAATCCATATCTCTTCTTCACGCCTTCATGTGTAGAAATCAAGTCAATTGCACTCCATGGGCAATATCCCATCATTTTAACACCATCAGTAATTGCTAAGTGCATCTGCTGAATATGCTGTCTAAGATAGTTGATACGATATTGATCATGAACCTTGCCATCTTCCGTAAGAGTATCGTATGCACCCAATCCATTTTCACTAAAAAGGCAGCGTTTTCACTAGTACATTTTCAATTGTCTCTGCATCACTTTGAAAGCTTCCCTGTATCACTTCTTTCTTTCCGCCACCTCTTCCAGATAGTTCAGTATTTAATTGCTTTACATACTCCTGCAGGTTTATTTTCTTAGAAAGAATAATATACATATATCCATTTTCCTGTTTATTGAAAACACATACCGTCGGAATCTTTTTTTCTTCCAGCAATGCATTCGCATATGTCATCAAAGAAACACGATCCAGTCCTTCTTCAAAATCAATGACATATTCTTTTCCCTGTGTATATGTTTCCAGTTTCATTTCTAACAGTTTCTGCATGCACTGTTTCTTTTCATTCAATAGATTTAAATTGTTGTCTAACAATTTCTTTGTCGCAATATGAATTTCTAATGGCTTCGCGCTTAAAAGACAAGATACTTCTTTACATGCATCATGTTCTTTACGCATATATTCTAATGCACGTTTCCCACTCACAAGATCAAAGCGAATACCATCTTTATGCTTCATGAAAGAAAGAATCTTGATCAATCCAATCTCTCCTGTATTTTTTACGTGTGTTCCACAACATGCACAAATATCCGCATTTTCAATCGTTACAATTCTTACTTTTCCCTGTAATTCTTTTTTAGAACGATATGGAATATTCTCTAATTCATCATTATTTGGATATGTAATCTGTACTGGAATATTCTGATAAATAATATCATTTGCTTCTCGTTCAATCATCATCAACTGATCCCAGTTTAATGGACCACTGATATCAATCTGAATCACTTCACCCATATGGAAACCAACGTTTTCATATCCAAAATGTTTATGAATCAATCCAGAAATAATATGTTCTCCAGAATGATTCTGCATACAATCAAAACGACGATTCCAGTCAATCACACCATGTACGACTTTTCCTATATCCACTGCTTCTTTAACATAGTGATGAATCACATCCTGTTTGTCTCTTTGTACATCAAATACTTCTACATCATTTAATGTACCAATATCAAATGGTTGTCCACCACCTTCTGGGTAAAACGCAGTATCTTCTAATACAACATCAAATCCATTTTTACATGCAGTACATGAAATCACTTTCGCATCAAATTCTTTCAAATATGCATCTTGATAAAACAATTCATTCATTTCCATAAATAAACACCTCAATAACTTCAACTATCTTATCAAGAAAGCAAAAAAAAGAGAATGCATTCAAACATTCTCAATCATTAGATTCTTGAAATATCCTTCTGTGCCATTATCTACATACAGTCCAACATATCCTTTTGCATCTTTTCCATGTTTTAAATGCTCAATGCACAATACTGGTGTTTCCATATCATCTACATAGAACTTTGCTTTATCTTCATGAATCACAGCACGCAGATGAAACCACTTATCTAGATATCCTTCAATTGGTGCTTCATAACCCTCAATTCCATGTTTTCTAAAATATGCAAATGTATATCCAGGATAAGAAAAATACTGACATCCATGTTGTTTTCTTACAGGATCATCCGTATTTCCATTTGTTGGTCGAATATAAAAAGATTCAAATTCACTTGCATCTTTCTTTGCACGAAATACAATTCCAACAAACCCACGATTCGTTTCATCCGCTGTAGGAAGCAATCTGCTTCTTACATCAACATCAATAATTCCATTATGGAATACTTCTTCATAAATCAATGCATACGTATTATCATCTGGAATTTGATTTTCATGAGGCTTCGCAACATAAATCACATTTTCATTTTCATTTTCTAATACTGCATCTCTTACTTCAACATTAATTCCTTTCATATAAGTTACCTTGCAACCCTATTGTATCGAAATAGTAAAAAAAAGAAGTAGTCACAATAAAGCAACTACCTCTCATAGCTATTTAAATCAAGAAATACTTCAAGACAAATAATACAGCTAAAATATACATTAATGCATTCAAATCTTTTGTCTTACCTGTTAATACATGTAGTACAACATAAGAGATAATACCAAAAGAAATACCTTCAGAAATAGAATATGCAAAGCCCATCATTGTAATACAGATGAAAGCTGGAACTGCATCTTCAAGATTCTGCCAGTCAATATTTACTACCTGCTGCATCATCATAAAACCAACAACGATCAATGCTGGTGCTGTTGCGAATGATGGAACCGTCAAGAACAATGGTGACAAGAATAATGATAGAAGGAATAAAACACCAACAGTAACAGATGTTAAACCAGTTCTACCACCTTCTGTAATACCAGAAGAAGATTCAACGAATGTTGTAATTGTTGATGTACCTAAGCAAGCACCAACTGTTGTACCAACAGCATCTGCTAACAATACACCCTTAATCTTAGGAAGCTTGCCTTCTTCATCAAGCATATTTGCCTTAGAAGCACATCCAATTACTGTTCCTAATGTATCGAAGATATCAACAAATAAGAACGCAAACATCATAACAATGAAATCTAATGTATGTTCAGCAACAAATGCAAAGTCAAACTTGAAGAATGTTGAAGAAACAGATGCAGGCATAGAGAAGAAAGTAGTTGGAATCAATGAGAAATAAGATTCATTATCAGGAACATAAATTCCTGTCAACTGACAAACAATACCTAAAGCCCAAGTTAACAAGATACCATAAAGCATATACCCCTTAACGTTCTTCTTGAGTAAGAATACTGTTAAGATCACACCAACCATTGTCAAGATTGCTGTGATACCATGTGTAGCGAATGTACCATCACTTAATGCAGTCTTAAATGAGAACAATCCAACAAGTGTACTTCCATCAACAATAATACCAGCATTCTGTAAACCAATAAATGTAATGAAGAAACCAATACCAACAGATACTGCAGTCTTCATCTGCTTTGGAATTGCATTAAAAATTGCTTCTCTGACATTTGTTAAAGAAAGAACAATGAAGATAATACCTTCAAATAGTACAGCTGTTAATGCAGCGTGCCAGTCATATCCCATAGAACCACAGATTGTGTATGCAAAGTATGCATTCAATCCAAGACCGGCAGATAATGCGAATGGCATATTTGAGAATGCTGACATTGCAAAACAAGCAATTGCGGAAGCTACTGCTGTAGCTGTAAGAATTGCACCAGCATCCATACCTGATGCGCTTAAAATAGATGGGTTTAGAGCCAAGATGTAAACCATGGTCATAAACGTTGTAAGTCCGGCAATCAATTCTGTTTTGACATTTGTACCGTTCTCACTTAGCTTAAAAAGCTTTTCTAACATGATATATTTACCCCCTGTAATTTTTCTATTCATACCCTATAAATAAAAAATATTTTCTACAATAAGACCCTCAAATCGTAGAAAACACAATAGAATCAAGATCGTAGCAGAGATGTTAAGGCATCCCGTAGAGACGTATCGCCAATCCGAATACTTATACGATATGAAGGACCTAAGTATTATATCTCAATTCAAAAATAAAGCTATACCAACAGTCCATGTGTAAGCGTTATCATGAAAATATTTCATAAAAAATCCAAAAAAAAGCTATCCATAAGGACAGCTTGTAATATTGAATATCCAAAATTGGATGAGGTTTTGACATATTCCAAAATAACATGATGTTCATGAGGTCTTGAAGAAAAATCGATGTTCAAATATTTTGAGGTGCATTTTCATGCATCTTTTTTTATGATTGTATTAGTAATCATCATTTTACGGAAAGGATAAAAAGAAAACAGAAGACCATATGAGTTGCCGCTCAGTCTTCTGCTGTCTTTCAAACAAC
>NZ_JBQHWJ010000031.1:0-25102 GCF_052064035.1 Bulleidia sp. HCP3S3_C9
TAGTAACCGTTAGGATACTTGGCATGAAAGAAGAAATCTTCACAGGCCTGATCATTGTTTGCATACTTTCTAGTAAATTCAATCATAGATGGTTTTTTATCTTTATATTTAAACATATACTTTTACCTCGCAGTTAAAGTGTATATCCAGCAATATGATTTTATTGTATTAAAAAGCGGACACTAAAGAGATTTCTGAACTTTTTTGAATCAGGTGGTCAGTTATGAAAAATAATTGCAAACTGAAAAAACAGAACAGGATCTGATACTGTTAAGTATCGGTTACCTGTTCTATTTATTTTTGTTTATCGGTGAATAGTAACTTTTTTGCTTTGCTTTTTTGCTTTGCTTACAAATTTAACATTTATGTTACTCTTTTAATCAGGCAAAAGAAAAAGATAAGAATAAAATCATTTTTCAAATAACTTTTATTTCTTATCTCTTTTCATTTTTATATACTGTTTTCTCGCATAGCAGAATTTCAGAGATTCCACATCTGGATTCAATAACGCTGTTACTCGAATAGTTTTTTTATTCAACCGTCACTGATTTTGCTAAATTTCTTGGTTTATCAACATTTAAGCCTTTTGCTACTGATAAATAATATCCAAGTAACTGTAAAGGAATAATTGCCAATGATGTTGTGAAATATGGATCAGTTTGTGGAATATATACTGTAAAATCTGCCGTGTCTTCAATGGAATAATTGCCATATGATGTCAATCCCATTAAATATGCACCTCTAGACTTTACTTCTACCATATTGCTTCTTGTTTTTTCAAATAGTTTTTTGTCCGTGCAAATTCCGATTACTAGCGTTCCATCTTCTATCAACGAGATAGGTCCATGTTTAATTTCCCCAGCTGCGTATGCTTCTGAATGAACATATGATATTTCTTTCATTTTAAGAGAGCCTTCTAGAGAAACTGCATAGTCTATACCCCTGCCAATAAAATACATATCTTGTGCATTTGCATATTTACTTGCGAACCACTGAATTCTCTCCTTATCAGAAAGTACACGTTCCATTTTTTCAGGAAGAGTTTCCATTTCTTCAATTAATGATGTATATCGATTTTCATCAATTATTTCTCTATATTTTCCAAGCTGAATTGCCAATGCATAAATTGCAATCAATTGTGCACTATATGCTTTTGTTGTGGCAACCGCAATTTCAGGTCCTGCCAATGTATAAAATACATAGTCTGCTTCTCTAGCAATAGAAGATCCTACAACATTTACAATGCCGAGTGTTTTTATATTCATCTTTTTTGCCAAACGTAATGCTGCCAATGAATCAGCTGTTTCTCCAGATTGAGAAATTACTACAACAAGATCGTTTTCATTCAAAATCGGATCTCTATATCTAAATTCAGATGCAAGTTCAACACGTACTGGAATTCTGGAAGCTGATTCAATAACATACTGTCCAACAACTCCAACATGATATGCAGATCCACATGCGACAATAATTATATTATTCAATTTTTCCGCTGTTTCTTTATCAATACCTACTTCGCTTAGGTCAATCTTTCCATCTTTAAGGACTGATTTTAATGTATCTTTTACAGCTTTTGGCTGCTCATGAATTTCTTTGATCATGAAATGTTCATAGCCATTTTTTTCTGCAGCTTCTGCATCCCAAGTTACTTCTTTTGGTTCAATTTCAACTTCTTCTTGATCTAAATTAAAGAACTTCACACTGCCTTTATTCAATTCAGCAACTTGTTCATTTCCAATATAATAAACAGTCTTTGTATAATTTAAAATTGGAGTAACATCAGAAGCAAGATAACTTGCTCCCTCAGCAATCCCAATTACCATTGGTGAGTCTTTTCTTGCAGCATAGATAGTATCTGGATAATTTTTAAACATGACTGCCAATGCATAAGAACCTCTAATTCTCTGCATTGCGTGTGTTAAAGAATATAATGGTCCTTGATTATATTTCTTTTCATAATAATCAATCAGTTTCACAGCTACTTCTGTATCTGTCTGTGAATAGAAAGTATATCCATGACGTAATAATTTTTCTTTTAATTCCTGATAGTTTTCGATAATACCATTATGAACGCCTATTACATTATGATCATCACTACAATGAGGGTGTGCATTTTTTTCGCTTGGTTCTCCATGTGTTGCCCATCTGGTATGACCAATGCCAATTGTTCCCTTCATTGCTTTTCCATCGTCTGTTTTTTCAGCCAAAGCTTTTAATCTTCCCTTGGCTTTGACAATTTCAGTATCTGAAGTTCCATTACGAACAGACAAACCTGCTGAATCATAGCCTCTATATTCTAATTTTTCTAAGCCCTTCAACAAAATAGGTGCTGCCTGTTGATTACCGTTATATCCAACGATTCCGCACATATAGAAAATCTCCTTTCAAAAAATATTTTTAAATTATATACCTCATGAAAATGTATGAAAATTATTTTTTGTGTAAAAAAAGACTTCACGAACGAAGTCTTTTCGATATGAATTGAAGAAAAACGTATAATAAAGCCATAATACAACAAGTTGTAAAAAATAGCGTTTTATTAAATATTTGTGTTCTACCTAAAAAGTGATTGGATAAATACATTCCAATTCCTCCACCGCAAACACTAAAGAAAACAACACAGATACTTGCAATCAAAAAGCATTTTGTGATTTCTTTCATCCATATTTTTCTATCTGATAAATAGCAGGTAACTGTTAGTAGCATTACAGAAAGAACAATATATAAGTTTCTATAAATATTCATTAAAAACAGGCTCGAAATGATTAATGGAATTCGAAATTGTTTTGCATATTCTATAGAACTATCAATATATTCATGCAATACCTGTTCTCCATTTTCACACTGTTCTTCTAAGTCTTGTCTAAACGATTGATCCGTTTTGACATTCAATTTCTTTTCAATCAGGGATACTGATTCTTTTACGATATTTTGAATTTCTTTGCTTGTATCTTGAATTGTTGCTTCTTTGATTGTTGAATTAATTGCATAATCCATATAGATTCCTGTTATTTTCTGTATTCCTTTTTCCTGAAGCATTTCATTTTGCAACGCAACAAGTTTATCTGTATCTTCACTGCCATAATATTCATCAATCACATCATTCATTCTAAAAACAAATGCTTTTCCTACTTCCCATTCTGCTAATGTAGTGCATACACTTTGACGAATGCAGGTATTGAGTGCTGTCATAACAATTAATATTGTTAACAGCCAATATAATATGTGACTATTTTTCTTCATAAAGCAACCTTTCAATTGTATTTTCAAGCCACATCATGCATGCATGCGCCATATCTTTCTGTTCTTCATCAAATGATTTTAAATTTCTTTTAAAACTTGCATCACTCAGATATTCTGAAAAATTATACTCAATAAATCCTTGTATTGCATCAGTATATTCTTTTCTTTCATATTCAACATTTGCCTGGTCCATATGTTCGCACCACGTGTCTACCATTTTATTTTCCTGAGCATTATTGGCAGTTACAACTGTAATTGGATATTTTAAATACCCCATATCTGTCAATTTGATAATAGAATCATCCAACATTGGGTAAAAAGCTATAAGTCCTTTTATTCTTAATTGAAAATCCATTAATATCGAAGCAGCTCCAATTTGTAAATAACTTCCTCCAGAAAAACCGACCATGACTACATTGCCAGTCTGAAGATTATAACTAGATGCATTTTTCATAAAGTATTGTGTAACGTCTATAATTTCCTGTTGCTGATATGGTGGCTTCTGCTGTGCTAGTTTTTTATAATTGATTGAAGCCACGCAACACTTACAATCATTTCGCAAAGTATCACAGAAAGAATCTGTCATGTCTGCATCTCCATTGATCAATGCACCACCATGCGCAACAACTACTAAACCAACAGGTTTCTCACTATCATATCGATAAAGATTCACTTCAACATCAGGAAACTGTTCTCGAGTAACCAATACTCTTTCTCCAATTAACTTTTCTTTTTTTAATGATTGCTCTACAGGTTTTTTATTTTTCATAAATAAATACTGAACAATCCACAAAACAATTAAAATGCCAACAAAATTTATGATTGTATTCATCTTTTCTCCTTTAGCGAAAAAGACTCCGTAAAACGGAGTCTAATTTTCTTTAGTCTTCAAATGAGTCTGAATCATCACGGTCACTACTTGTACCGATAACATCTTCTGGAAGCGTTGGTTCTGTTTCTTCCTGAAGTCTAGCGTTTCTTTCATGACGTGCATCAATCATTTCTTGAGCAAGCTGATTGATCATTCTTGACGTATCACGGTCAAAGTCTCTACCTGTACCAGCAGGGATCAACTTACCAATCAAGACATTTTCCTTCAAGCCTTCCAAATGGTCAACCTTACCCTTGATTGCAGCTTCTGTAAGAACTCTTGTTGTTTCCTGGAATGAAGCAGCGGATAAGAATGAATCTGTTTCTACTGCAGACTTAGAAATACCTAACATGATAGGGCCAAACTTAGCTGGAGCCTTACCTTCATCAAGCAAGTCTTCATTGATTGTATTCATGTTATGAAGTGATAATGTTTGTCCAGCAGACAATCCAGAATCACCTGGTTCAATAACGATAACTTTCTTCATCATCTGTTTGATCATAACTTCCAAGTGCTTATCAGAAATATCGATAGACTGAGAAGCATATACCTTACGTACTTCCTTCAAGATATATTCCTGAACTGCAGCAACACCAGCAACTTCAAGTAATTCCTTAGGAGCAATCTGTCCTTCAGTTAACTTTTCACCAGCGTGTACTGTTGTACCAACCTTCATCCAAGGACGAATAATCTGTGTAAGGTCGCACTTATGTTCAATAGATTCTGTTTCGTTAGCAACTGTAACAATTCGACCAGTATTGTTGTCATTGTCTCTAATATCAACGATTTCACCATCAATCTTAGAAATAACAGCTACACCCTTAGGTGTACGTGCTTCGAATAATTCTTCTACACGAGGAAGACCCTGTGTAATATCACCACCGGCAGTAGCTACACCACCAGAGTGGAAGGATCTCATTGTAAGCTGTGTACCAGGTTCACCGATAGCCTGTGCAGCCATAATACCAATAGCTTCGCCTTCTTCAACAAGGTTACCTGTTGCCATGTTTCTACCATAGCACTTACGGCAGATGCCATTTTCAGCTTCACAAGTAAATACGTTACGAATCAGTACCTTTGCGTGTGTTTTAGCAATTGCTGCAGCCATATCGTCTGTAAGATATGTATCTGCTTCACAAATGACTTCACCACTCTGAGGATCAATGACATCACTAGCAGTATAGTAACCGGAAATTCTATCCTTCATTGATTCAATGATAGAACCATTCTTATTGTCATAAAGAGCACCATATGTGTCTTCCTTAACGTTTCCAAGCTGATCTGTATATGCCTTTGAACCATCTACTAAATAGCCCTTTTCTGTTCCGCAGTCTTCTTCTGTGATAACGACTTCCTGGGCAACATCGACAAGTCTTCTTGTCAAGTAACCAGATTCAGCAGTCTTTAAGGCAGTATCTGTCAGACCTTTGCGTACACCGTGTGATGACATAAAGAATTCAGCAACTGTCATACCTTCACGGAATGAAGAGTAGATAGGAACTTCGATAATACTTGGCTGATAACCCTTTGTCTTAGACTGGATAGGACGTGCCATCAGACCACGCATACCAGCTAACTGTGTAAAGTGGTTCTTGTTACCACGCGCACCAGATACAGCCATCATATTAATAGGAGACATTCTTGGTAAAGACTTCATTAAGGAGTCACCGACCTGTTCCTTAACATCATTCCATACTACCTGGAATTGTGCTTCCCATTCTTGAGGTGTTAATAAACCTCTGTCTCTTAAATGGTTCAATACATCAGCCTTCTTACGACCTTCAGCAACCATTTCATCCTTATGAGGAGCAACAGAAATATCAGATAATGCTACTGTCATACCAGCAATCATAGAGTACTGGTAACCAAGATTCTTCAAGTTATCCAATACATCAGATGTTCTTGGAGTATCTGAATCAACAAATCCATTACCATTCTTGTACTTAGCGAAGATTGCCGCAATTAAATTACCAAGGTCCTTCTTCTTGAATTCACTATGTAATTTACGAGAAGCAATTTCCTTCTTGATATCTGTTCCCATTGGTACAAAGTCTTCATCAGGTGTACGACGCAGGTTTTCACTTGTACATTCATTAACATATGGGAAATCTGCAGGCATAGCATTATTGAAAATAATCTTACCAACAGTTGTAATTAAATACTTCTGATTCTGTTCTTGACTGAAACAAGTCTTACCAACAGCATTTGCTGGTAAAGCAATTCTAGAATGAAGGTGAACAACACCAACCTGGTATGCCATTAATACTTCATTTCTATCCTTGAAGACATGACCTTCGTTATCACCATATCTTCTCCATCTTTCAGCTTCAACAGGTTCATTTAATCTGTCCAATGCGTCTGCCTTGTTATAGAACTCTTCTTGTGTTTCTTCCATATTCAAATAGAAGTTACCAAGTACTAAGTCCTGTCCAGGCGTAACGATTGGCTGACCATCCTTAGGACCAAGAATGTTATTTGCACCAAGCATTAATACTTCTGTTTCGGCTCTAGCCATTTCACCTAATGGAAGATGGACAGCCATCTGGTCACCATCGAAGTCAGCGTTGAACGCAGGACATACTAATGGATGTACACGGATAGCACGGCCTTCAACTAATTTAGGGAAGAATGCCTGAATACCTAATCTATGAAGTGTAGGCGCACGGTTTAAGAATACTGGATGACCATCAATTACCTTTTCAACGCAGTCCCAAACTCTTGGATCCTGTTTAGCAATTAACTTTTCAGCTGTCTTTGAGTTTGTAGCAATGCGCTGATTAACAAGTTCGTTGATAACAAAAGGTTTATATAGCTGAATTGCCATTTCCTTTGGTAATCCACATTCACTCATCTTTAATGTAGGACCAATTGCAATAACAGAACGTCCAGAGAAGTCTACTCTCTTACCTAATAAGTTTTGTCTGAAACGACCTTGTTTACCCTTCAAGGAATGAGACAATGACTTTAATGCACGTCCACCTGCACCTGTTGTAGGCTTAGAACGACGTCCATTATCAATCAATGCATCAACAGCTTCCTGAAGCATTCTCTTTTCATTCTGAACAATAATAGCAGGAGTACCAAGTTCCAAAAGTTTCTTCAAACGATTGTTTCTTGTAATAACTCTTCTATATAAGTCATTCAGATCGGATGTAGCAAATCTGCCACCATCCAACTGAAGCATAGGTCTTAAATCAGGTGGAATAACAGGTAATGTTGTTAATACCATCCACTCTGGCTTGTTATCAGATTTCAAGAAAGCTTCGACTGTTTCGAGTCTCTTGATTAACTTCTTACGCTTTTCACCTGTAGCTTTTTCAAGTTCTTTCTGAATTGATTCATATTCACCCTGAACATCACACTGTTCAAGTAATACTTTGATTGCTTCTGCACCAGTCTGTGCTGAGAATGAACCAGGACCAAACTTGACAGTAGCTTCTCTTAATTGCTTTTCAGATAAGATATCCTTGTATTTCAGATCCGTGTCACCTGGATCAGTAACGATCCAGCTAACGAAGTATACAACTTCTTCCAATTGCTTAGGAGCAACATTCAGAAGTAAGCTCATACGGCTTGGAATACCTCTTAAATACCAGATATGCGCAACAGGAGCAGCAAGATCAATATGACCCATACGTTCTCTACGAACACTGCTCTTTGTGATTTCAACACCACATCTGTCACATACTACACCCTGGTATCTGATCTTCTTATACTTTCCACAAGCACATTCCCAGTCCTTTTGAGGACCGAAAATGCGTTCGCAGAATAAACCATCCTTCTCAGGTTTCTGAGAACGGTAGTTAATTGTTTCAGGTTTCTTTACTTCGCCATAAGACCACTCATGGATCTTTTCAGGTGATGCAAGTCCGATTTTAATCGCTGTAAAATTGTTGATATTCATCTGACTTCATCCTCCTTATTCATCTGAATCAGCATCATCGTCAATACCTACGACTGCTGCTTCTGGAATGTCTTCTTCAAGACCTTCTTTAATTGTTAATAGACCACTCTCTTCAGCGTCATTTACATACTGCTGACGGTTCAGGTCAATCTTTGTTTCTTCTTTCAATTCTTCTTGTTCCATCTGCTTGAGATCCATCTCATTGCCATCATCGTCCATCATACGAACGTCTAATGCAAGAGCCTGTAATTCGTGAACCATAACTCTGAATGATTCAGGAATTCCTGGTTCAGGAAGATCTTTACCCTTAACGATAGCTTCGTAGCTCTTTGTACGTCCGATGATATCATCAGATTTAACAGTCAGGATTTCCTGCAATGTATGTGCAGCACCATAACCTTCAAGAGCCCAAACTTCCATTTCACCGAATCTCTGACCACCATTCTGTGCCTTACCACCTAATGGCTGCTGAGTAACAAGAGAATATGGACCAGTTGCACGAGCATGTAACTTATCGTCGACCATGTGTGCAAGCTTGATCATATACATAACACCAACAGAGATTCTTTCATCATAAGCTTCACCTGTCTGTCCATCATGTAATACATATTTTCCATCTGGAGAAACATTAGCTTCTGCCATGATGTCTTTTAAGTCTTCATTTGATACACCATCGAATACTGGAGTAGCAAACTTCACGCCAAGGCTCTTTGCTGCCATACCTAAGTGCAACTCTAATACCTGACCGATATTCATACGAGAAGGAACGCCGAATGGATTAAGCATGATATCAATTGGAGTACCATCTTCCATATATGGCATATCTTCTACTGGATTGATTCTTGAAATAACACCCTTGTTACCGTGACGACCAGCCATCTTATCACCTTCAGAAATCTTTCTCTTCTGAACGATGTAAACTCTAACCATTTCATTTACACCAGGTGCAAGTTCATGATCTTCCTTACGGTTAAATACACGAATGCTATGAACGATACCAGCACCACCATGTGGTACCTTCAAGGAGTTATCTCTAACTTCTCTACTCTTTTCACCGAAGATTGCTAATAACAGCTTTTCTTCTGGTGAGATTTCAGACTGACCCTTAGGTGTAACCTTACCAACTAAGATATCACCTTCCTTAACTTCAGCACCAACTCTGACGATACCTCTAGCATCGAGGTTTTTACAAGCACTTTCGCTAACGTTAGGAATATCTCTCGTAATTTCTTCAGAACCAAGTTTTGTTTCACGACATTCAATATCATATTCTTCAATATGTACGGATGTATAGAAATCTTCTGACTGCATTCTTTCAGACATGATAATTGCATCTTCGTAGTTGTAACCATGCCATGTCATAAAGGCAACAGTGACATTCTGACCTAATGCTAATTCACCGTTCTGCATAGATGGACCATCAGCAAGAATATCACCTGGTTTAACTCTTTCACCATCCCAAACGATTGGCTTCTGAATAATAGAAGTAGAAGCGTTTGATCTAGCAAATGAAATCAAATCATAAATCTTTTCTTTACCATTGTCTTCTTCAACAATGATCTTGTTTGCATCAACGTATGTAACAACACCTTCACCTGTACAAACAACAGCTGCACCAGAATAACGTGCTACAGCATGTTCCATACCTGTTCCAACATATGGAGAATGTGGGTTGAGTAGAGGAACTGCCTGACGCTGCATGTTCGCACCCATAAGAGCACGGTGTCCGTCATCGTTTTCAAGGAAAGGTACGCAAGCAGTTGCAACTGATACTGTCTGTCTTGGAGATACATCTGCGAAATCTACGTCTTCTTTATCAACCATGACAGTTTCACCAGCGATACGAGCAACGACCTGGTCACCAACAAGCTTACCATCCTGAATTTCGTTTACCTGTGCAATAACGTGATCATATTCTTCGTTAGCATCCATATAAACGATTTCATCTGTTAATGTACCGTCTTTTTCAACTTTTCTATATGGTGTTTCAATGAAACCATATTCATTGACTCTAGCATAAGTAGTTAAGTTGTTGATCAAACCGATGTTTGGACCTTCAGGTGTTTCGATAGGACAAATTCTTCCATAGTGAGAGTTATGAATATCACGTACTTCGAAAGAAGCTCTTTCACGTGTCAAACCACCTGGACCTAATGCGGAAATACGTCTCTTGTTAGATAATTCTGCAAGTGGGTTTTCCTGATCCATGAACTGCGACAACTGGGATGAAGAGAAAAACTCTTTAATTGCTGCAGTTAATGGACGTGTGTTTGTTAAGAGTTTTGGTGTAAGGTTAGCTACTTCAGCAATAGACATTCTTTCCTTAACAACTCTTTCCATACGGCTTAAACCAATTCTGAACTGGTTCTGAATCAGCTCACCAACAGTACGGATACGTCTATTAGCAAGCATATCAATGTCATCCTGGCTTCCAACACCATCAAACATTGTTAATTCATAGTTATATAAAGCATACATATCACTGATTGTAATTGTGTGTTTTTCATTTAATGGGTCAATACCAATTAACTGAACTGGATGACCATCTTCTGTATTAACCTTTACTTCCTGTACAGCAGCACCTACAAGCCAGATAGAAACATCCTGGCTCTTTGTTGCTTCAGACATAATTGCTTCTCTTGTAGCATTTGAAATCTTATCTACTGAGAAATCAGGCAGATATCTAGGAATGAGGTATTCACCATCTTCGTCGCAAAGATCAGCACCATTTTCTGTTGCTCTTGCAACAACATAAAGTCTAGAACCAAGATCCAATACTGCACTGATGTTATTGTTATTTACTTTAACTTCTTGTGCTACGATACCTGTGTAGATTTTAACTGTTTCAAATTCAGCTGCAATAGCCTTTGCATCTTCAAGAGTAATTACTGTACCTTCTTCAAGTTCAGTTCTATCTGTTTCGCCATCTAGATCATCAGCTAATACTCTGCCAACTAATGCATAATAGTCCTTTGTAGAAACTTCTAAAGTACATGGATGAGAGAATTTATGAACAAATGGTAATGCTTTTAATGCAATTCCCTTGTTGATTCCATCTCTTAATTCATTTCTTAATTCTTTGTTGATGAAAGTACCCTTCTTAACAAGTACATTTCCATCAGCACCGATAAGATCTTCAGCCATTGTATGATTCAACATACGATCAAGAATATTCAACTTGTTACGTGTCTTATAACGACCAGCCTTTGTTAAATCATATCTTCTATAGTCAAAGAATTTTGCATCCATTAAGTTCAATGCACCTTCAACAGTAGCGATTTCATCGGCTCTCTGGTTTTCATACACTGTCAACAAAGCATCATTTGTTGTTTCAGTCTTATCAGCATTTAAAGTGTTTTTTACTTCTTCATAGTTTCCAAATACAGAAGTATAAAGAAGCATGTAATCATTCTGGAACTTTCTTTCTTCTTCTGGTACAACAACATCATCATGAACTTCCATGTTCAATGCTTTCAGGAATTTTTCCATCTTTGTTGTATCAAAAGCATCTTCTCCCTTTTCTTCATTCAAGCTCATACCAATAGCCTTGAATAAAATTGTGGAAAGAACCTTTCTACGTCTATCAATAGATACATTTAAAATTCTGCCTAATGCTGCCTTCTTATCATCAGACATGAATTCAAGCCATGTGCCTCTTGAAGGGATGAGCTCACATGTATATGTATCTCTACCACTTCTTTCATCTGTAGCAATATCAAAATAAGCACCTGGAGATCTTACGATCTGAGATACAATAACACGTTCTGCACCATTAATAATGAATGTTCCTGTAGGTGTCATCAATGGAAAATCGCCCAAGAATACTTCTTCCCACTTTGTAATTACTTCATGAGTTTCAGAATCCTCAACTTCGAGTTCCATTTTTGCTCTTAAAGGAGCACAGTAATTTGTTTCTCTGTACTTGCATTCGTTAATTGAATATTTTGGTTCGCCAAATTCATAATCAAGGAATTTCAAGCGGATATCTTTGCTATAGTTTGAAATAGGGTAGATATCATTAAATACTTCCCTGATGCCGTCCTTTAAAAACCATTCATAAGAATCTGTTTGAATTCCAACTAAATCTGGCATTGGTAATCCGGAAGAAATCTTTGAATAATCTCTACGTACAGCTTTATTACCGTAATGCACGTCATGGTATGTTTTTGTTTTTTCCATATAACCATCCTTTCGTAGCACCGCTAAACGCCGAAAAAGGGCATAAATCCCCTACCCACATATTCGACTTTTTTACAATTTACAATAGTAACATAAGTCCATCAACCCGTCAATTTCGAACTTTGCAAAATCCAATATCCTTTATCACGGTCAATAACTTCACAATTGTTAAATATTTCATTTAATTTTTTTACCGCACTTTCTGCACCTTGCTGTTTACGGATGACAATTGTAAATAAACCACCCTCATTCAAGTGCATGTATGCATCTTCAAACATTTTATAAATCACTTTCTTCCCTGCACGGATTGGCGGGTTAGAAACAATGTGATCAAATGTTCCTTCCACAGATTCAAATCCATCTGAAACAAACGCATTTAAATCCAAGCCATTCTGTTGACTGTTGATTCCTGTTAGTTCAACAGCTCTAGGATTTACGTCAACAGAGACAACAGAACAGGAAGGGTTTAGTTTTTGTATGACAACTCCAAGTGTGCCATACCCACATCCCATATCCAAGACCTTTCCTTCGATTGGTTCTCGGCATACAGATTTCAGTAATACTTCAGAGCCATAATCGATCCCTGTTTTTGAGAAAACACCATTATCAGTTGTAAAGGTGAATAAGATGCCCGAAAACCGGAAAGAATGATCCTTCCGGTTTTTTGGCAGATTTCGGTTGTCGGTATAATAATGTGCCGTATAACTAAATCCTTTCTAGTTGTCGAAAAGCCGAACAAACATTCGGCCTTTCAAAATCTTTTCTTTTTGTTTTATGAAATTAATTACTTAACTTCAACAGCAGCGCCTGCATCTTCAAGCTTCTTCTTGATTTCAGCAGCTTCTTCAGGAGCAATGTCCTTCTTAATTTCAGCTGGAACGCCATCAACAAGCTTCTTAGCATCAACAAGTCCAAGACCTGTGATTTCTCTAACAGCCTTGATAACTGCAACCTTAGTAGCGCCTACTTCCTTTAATGTAACTGTTACTGTGCTTGGTTCAGCAGCAGCACCTGCATCAGCAGCAGCTGCAACAGCAACTGGAGCAGCAGCAGAAACGCCATACTTTTCTTCGATTGCTTTTACGAGTTCATTGAGTTCAAGAATTGTTGCTTCATCTAAATATGCAAGAATTTCATCTTGTGTTAACTTTGCCATTTTAATTTTCCTCCTTAGGCAGCTGCTTCTGTAGCAGCTTCTTCTTCTTTTGGTGCTTCTTCAGCAGCTGGAGCAGCAGCTCCATCAGCTGGTCTTGCTTCAGCAACAGCATTTACTGCACGAGCAAATGATGTAACAGGAGCATTCAATACAGATAACAACATACTGAGCATGCCTTCTCTGTTTGGCAGTGCAGAAAGTTCCTTGATAGTATTTGTATCAACTACCCTACCTTCAACGATACCTGCCTTAAGTACAAGTGCTTCGTGCTTCTTAGCAAAATTAGCCATTACACGAGCAGCTGCAGTTTCATCTTCACCGAATGCGATCGCATTTGGACCTGTTAAAGAATCCTTCAATTCACCGAAACCTGCATTATCAGCAGCGATAGAAGCTAAAGTATTCTTATATACCTTCATTTCTACGCCTTCAGCTCTTAATGCACGTCTGAGTTCTGTAACTTCAGCTACGCTGAGTCCACGGTACTCTGCGACAACAGTGGAACCTGAATTCTTAAACTTGTTTTCGATTTCAGAAACAACAGTCTTCTTACCTTCTAAAACAGTCTGATTCATTCAATCACCTTTCTTTTCTAGTTATCGCATACGCATAAATAAACCCTCGCGGAATTCACGAGGGTTAAAAAGTTTGTTTTATTTAATAACTTTCATTCACCTCGGTAACATAATTAAGCATCCGCCGTTACTGTCTATGGTATTTGATAACGCGTGATTATGTTACCACATATTTTGAGTGTGTCAATAGAATTTCGCTTTTTTATGTCAAAAAGTCGTTTTTTTGTATTACAATAGCATCTATGAGAAAAATTACAGAAGGCTACATGCCATATTTAAATTACAAAACATATTATCGAATCGTTAACGGTGGAGATAAAACACCAATTGTTTTGATTCATGGTGGACCTGGATCAACACACAATTACATGGAACTGTTAGACTGTATTGCTGACAGTGGAAGAAAAGTTATTTCTTACGATCAAATTGGCTGTGGAAACAGCTATTTAGATGGTCATCCAGAATTATGGAACGCTGATACATGGATTGATGAACTCATTGCATTACGTAAACATCTGCACTTAGATGAAGTATATCTATTAGGACAGTCATGGGGTGGAATGCTGATTATCCAGTATTTGATTGAAAGAAAACCAGAGGGTATTAAAGGTATTATCCTTTCTTCCACATTACCATCCTCTTCTTTATGGGCACATGAACAACATCGTTTAATTTCACTGATGTCAAAAAAAGATCAAGATGCGATTGCATTTGCCGAAAAGAATAACATATGGGATAAACCTGAATATCTAAAGGCAAACGATACATTCATGAAACTGCATTGTGCAGACATCAAAGATACAGATCCCGAATGCTTAACGCGTACAAAGAAAAACGGAAGTGAGGCATATTTATACGGATGGGGTCCAAATGAATACAATCCAACAGGTTCTTTAAAAAATTTTGAATATATTGATCGTTTACCCGAAATTCAAGTACCAGCACAAATCATGTCCGGAACAAACGATTTATGTACTCCACTTGTCGCTAAAACAATGTTTGATCGTATCTCAGATGCTCAATGGGAATTGTTTGATGGCGCTAGGCATATGTGCTTCGCAGAAGATAACAAACATTATTGTGACGTATTGTTAAATTTCATAAACTCAATTGAAAAGTAACTATTTAAAAAGCTTATCATCTTGGATAAGCTTTTCTTTTACTCAATAATTTCTAATTCATGAGAATAATGATTTAACACTTCATGACCATCTTCAGTAACAAGAATCAAATCTTCAATTCTAACGCCCATTGTTTCTTTATGATAAATACCTGGTTCAATAGAGAAGACATTGCCTGGAACAACAATATCCTGAAATCCCTGAGAAACATCTCCATATTCATGGTCTTCAATTCCAATAAAGTGCCCAAGTCTATGCGTGAAATCTTTTCCATATCCACCCGCAGTAATGACATCTCTTGCTTTTGAATCAATATCGCACAGTCTAACACCAGGCTTTACATATGCTTCTGCATCTTCATTTGCCTGACGTACAAGATGATAGATTCTCATCTGTTCCTCTGTTGGAGTACCTTTAAAGAAGAATGTTCTAGTCATATCAGAACAATATTCATGATATTTGCATCCAACATCAAACAACACCGTCTCACCTTCATGAAGAACAGTTTCATCCGGCATATGATGAGGATCGGCTGCATTCACGCCAAACGCTACAATTGGAGAGAAAGAATACGCTTCTGCACCAAGTTTTTTATAAATATCCAGCATCTGATTCGCAACTTCAATTTCAGTAATTCCGCTTTTTGGAAGCTTTTTAAATTCTGCCATTGCAAGATCATTGATGTGGCTGCTTTCTCTCAGCAAAGCAATTTCTTCTTCATCCTTGATTGCTCTTGCATGATCTACCGCAAGAGAACCATTAATGAATTTTGATGCAATTGCACCATCAATCATAGGCAGTAAGAATCTAGCTGCCAATGTTTTATCTACACCTAATGCTTTATTTGGATCAACATCATATTTCAGCAATTCAGCAACAGAATCTGTATCTGTAATCATTTTCTTTGTGACGCCAAGATCTTCATCAAAACGGAACAATTCATTCAAATAAAGAATCGGTTTTTTTCCTTTTTTAATTAATAGCCCAAGAAATCTTTCACCCGCAAAAATCCATCTTCCAGTTAAATAATAAATGGCAAAAGGATCTGTAATTAGCATTTGATCTGTATCTAGTTTTTCTAATACACGATTCATTCTTTTTTCATCTAGCATAGTTTAATACCTCTAACTAATATGATTATCATTATAGTCACTTCCATCAAAAAGACCACACATTTTATGTGTGATCTTTTCTCGGGAGAAAAATTTTATGAAAACTGATTTCAGATATCCCTATCTGATGTTTATATACTACCGATGAAATGTGTTGAAATTATGTAATAACTGTGAAAGAAGTATGAAAAAAAGAGAAACCGAAGTTTCTCTTAGTTAGATTATTCAACTGTAACGTTGATACCAGGACCCATTGTTGTGGATACTGTAATCTTCTTGATATAAGCACCCTTAACAGAGTTTGGCTTAACCTTGCTGATCTGATCAAAAAGAGCCTTGAAGTTTTCGTTTAATGCTTCTTCAGTAAAGGATACCTTACCGAACATTACATTTACGTTACCGTCCTTATCAACACGGTATTCAACTTTACCCTTCTTGATTTCATCGATAGCCTGAGCTACGTTCATTGTAACTGTACCTGTCTTAGGGTTAGGCATTAATCCCTTAGGACCTAAAACTCTACCTAACTTACCTAGCTGGCCCATCATGTCTGGTGTAGCTACAATAATATCGAAGTCGAACCATCCACCCTGGATCTTTTCAAGCATGTCAGCACCGCCAACATAGTCAGCACCAGCATTCTTAGCTTCTTCTTCCTTAGCACCCTGTGTGATAACAAGAACCTTCTGGCTCTTACCTGTACCATTAGGAAGTACCATAGCACCACGGATGTTCTGGTCTGCCTGTCTTGGGTCTACATTCAAGAAGAATGAAACTTCCATTGAAGAATCAAACTTTGTGGAAGAAATCTTCTTAGCAAGTGTGATTGCTTCCTTGTAATCATATGTTTTGCTGCGATCTACCTGTGAGAGAGCAGCTGCGTACTTCTTACCTGCCATGCTTATTCACCCTCCACTACGATGCCCATGTTACGAGCTGTACCAGCAATAATCTTCATTGCTGCTTCTACATCATTTGCATTTAAGTCTGGCATCTTGTACTCAGCAATTTCCTTTAACTGAGCCTGTGTGATCTTACCAGCCTTAACTGTGTTAGGCGTACCAGAAGCCTTCTGGATACCTGCAGCCTTCTTTAAAAGAACTGCTGCTGGAGTTGTCTTAAGAACGAATTCAAAAGACTTGTCTTCATAAGCTGTGATGATAACTGGAACGATATCACCTTTTCTGTCCTTAGTCTGATCATTGAATGCTGTACAGAACTGAGGCATGTTGATTCCTGCTGCAGCTAGAGCTGGACCTGGTTTAGCGCCACCAGCTGGGAACTGAAGCTTAGAAATTTTTGTAATTTTCTTTGCCATGTGGTTTCCTCCTATTTAGAAAATCCGCATGCAGTGGTCATCGAAAGTTTACTTCTTTCTCCCACGCATACATAAAAGATGCACTAACGTGCTCAAATATACTACTTCACCACTTCTTCTCTGTCAAGAAAAAAGGCACATTCTGTGCCTTATTCTACTACTTTTTCGATATCGTTATAGCTGATATCTGTTGCTGGTGTTTCTCTTCCAAATAAATTGATCAATACATCTGCTGTCTGTGTCTGATCATTCATTGTAGAAACAGTTCCTTCCATATTCTGGAATGGACCCGTTAAGATCTTAACAGTATCGCCAACCGCAAAATCAACGATAACTTTCTTGTCAGATTGACCCATTCTTCTAAGAATAGATTCCATTTCATCAGGAGAAACAGGGAATGGCTTTGCACCGCCACCGCTAGATCCAATAAATCCAGTTACACCTGGTGTGTTTCTAACAACATACCAAGCTTCATCTGTCATCTTCATTTCAACAAAGACATAGCCAGGGAAAAGATTATGCATCTTTTCAATCTTCTTATTGCCCTTGATTTCAATTTCTGGTTCTTCAGCAACTAAGATTCTGAATAAGCAATCCTGAATTCCCATAGATTCAACACGCTTTTCAAGATTATCTTTAACACGATTTTCATGACCGGAATATGTATTTACAACATACCAGCGCTTTACTTCTTCATCGTTCAATAAATCTGCATTTTCCATTTCTGTCATATTCTTATGCTCCAATACCAATTAACTTCAATAAGAATGTTACGCCAAATTCACAAAGTACAAAGAAAATTGCGAAAAAAGCAGTAAAAAGAATTACTTCACCTGAATTCTGTAGAATACCAGGATTATTCTGTCCATCACTCTTCCAG
This sequence comes from Bulleidia sp. HCP3S3_C9, assembly GCF_052064035.1. Classification (NCBI taxonomy): domain Bacteria; kingdom Bacillati; phylum Bacillota; class Erysipelotrichia; order Erysipelotrichales; family Erysipelotrichaceae; genus Bulleidia; species Bulleidia sp. HCP3S3_C9. The sequence continues at coordinate 18,360 of NZ_JBQHWJ010000031.1, forward strand.
TGTGGCCATCTTACTCTCTTAGCTTCTTTACGAATACCACTGAATGAAAACCAATGATCTTTCTTCTGTTTATTTACTTTCTTTTTTTCATCTGTCATATGGAAACCTCCTATTTTGTTTCCTTATGGAGCGTCACTTTCCCACAATGCGGGCAATACTTTCTAAGCTCCAATCGTTTGCCATTGTTCTTCTTTGACCGATGTGTTGTATAATTTCTACAAAGACACACTTCACAAGCCAGGATAGCTTTATCTTCTTTTGCCATTACGAAAAACTCCTTCAAATGCTTTAATACTCTATCACATCAAAGCAATCAAAGCAATTAATTTCATACACGTTGCAGCGTTTTATTGATTGCGCAAGCTCTACGAATTGTCTTTTTAACCTTCTGCAATTTTCCATCATATGTTTTACGACTCATATGCAATCTTGCACACCCTTCCTCATAAGACATACCCTCATGCCATGCGTATAATACATCTTTTTCTTTTACATCTAATGAACACAACGCTTTATCCACTTGTTCTTTACACTCTATAAAAGCAAGTCTATATTCCGGCATGGAAAGACTATCCGACGTAGCAACCGTTTCAATCATTTCACATTCATCCGCAATCAGCTTATCTAAAGACATCACAAATTCAGAAGGTACACTTCGATTATGGATCGTTCTCGTAATGAAATTCGTTAATTTGCAATCCACAAGATATTTTGTATAGGTTACAAAAGATGCCTTTTTATCATCTCGATAGGAATCCATTGCTTCATATAACGCTAAAAGTGCTTCCTGATACAAATCTTCTTTGTATGACTGTGTATGTGAATTAAAACCCGTTCTTTTATATACCCATATTTTCAGGTACTCATTCATTTCATTTTTAATACACTCCCTGGCAATCAAACTTCCAGAATGATACAGATATAGTAATTCATAAATATTTGTGTTGTTCATATTATCTTCCTCTTGTATAAACATTTTTACACAAGAAAAACAAATATTTGTGTCGTATCGCAGTTCATTTTTTATAGAAAAAAGGCAGTATTCACTGTGGAAAACTGTCTTTTATAAACACTGAATTGTTGAAAATTAAAGTGGATTTCTTGCATTGAAGATTCCGTACATCAATACACCTGCAGATACAGAAGCATTCAATGATTCAATCTTTCCAACCATTGGAATCTTCACAACATAATCACACTTTTCTCTAATCAGTCTAGAAATACCTTTACCTTCATTTCCGATAACAAGCACACAATTGAAATCATACTTCAATTGACGATAATCCTGACCATTCATATCTGTACCAACGACCCACCAGCCATTTTTCTGAAGTGTTTCAATTGCACGAGATAAATTAGTAACTGCTGCACATTTCACAGTATCAATGGCACCTGCAGAAACTTTCGCTACTGTTGGTGTCAAGCCAACCGCATGTGTTTTCTTGAAAATGACACCCGTTGCGCCAATGGCATCTGCACTTCTTAGAATTGCCCCTAGGTTATGTGGATCTTCTAACTCATCCAAAAGAATCAATAATCCATGTTTTCCATTTTCAACATGCATGATTTCTTCCAAAGAATATGTCTTGTAGTCATTCACTTCTGCCGCAACACCTTGGTGTCTATCACTGCCTGTCAATTTTGTCAGATTCTTTTTATCTGTTCTTTTTATACGAACATGGTTTCTTTGTGCAAGAGATTCTAATTCTTTGTCATTCACTGCCAGAAAGATTTCTTTCACTTCTTTATGTTCCAGAAATAATTGTCTAACAGGATTTTTTCCATAAATATACATATTACTTTTTCAATGTAAGAACCTTTTGAAACAGTTCCTGTATCCTTTCTTGTTTTCCTTCTAACTTCAAATAGCCAAAAATAGCTTCGAAACCAGTTGAAATACGATATGTCTGTACATCTGTACTCTTAGGCGTTGCACCCGTATTTGCATTTCTGCCACGGCGGAATACTGCTTCTTCCTCTTCTGTAAGAATATTAGCTTCATGCAGTGCATCATAGAAAGCCGCCTGTGATTTTGCACTCACCATCGCAATACTGTCTTTTTGTAATGTTTTTCCTTTTCCTTCGCCATTTTCAATTAAATATTCTCTTACCACAAGAGACCATACCGCATCCCCAAGGAATGCTAATGTTCTGCCTGAACAACTGTTTACATTCATTACATTAAACCCTTTGCGATCAAAGCATTACGATACTGATCTGCACCATCCCAGTCTTTATTTGCTTTTGCTTCATTCCACTTTGTAAATAGCGCTTTGTCTTCTTCATCTAATACAACTTTATCTACAACGATACCTAGTACAGAAAGCATCTTCACTACAGAATTTCTAAGTCCAATCACTGTATTCCAGTCTGGTTCCTTTGTACGTAAGCCTTGGTTGATTTTCTTTACAGTATCAAAAATAACTGTATATGCATTTGGTGTATTTAAATCATCATCCAGCTGATCCAAGAATAAACGATAGCTTACTTCGTCATAACCATCAAAAGATGCAGAAGCTAATTGTGATTTAATATCCACCTGCTTTAAAGGATTCAATACTTTGTCCAGTTCTTTTCTGGCAGTTTCTACTGTTTCTTCAGAGAAATTCAATTCTTTTCTATAATGAACAGAACTCATCAGCCATCTTGTTAAATTTGTTCCTAACTTTTCAACAATATCCTTTGCCCACAATGTATTACCTAAAGATTTACTCATCTTCTGACCATCAATGTTGATCATCGCATTATGCACCCAGAAATTTGCCAATGCATTATGATGTGTGCATTCTTGTTGGGCAGCTTCATTTTCATGATGAGGGAATTTCAAATCCATTCCACCACCATGGATATCAATATATTCACCCAAGTTCTGATTGATCATAACAACACATTCCGTATGCCATCCTGGTCTGCCTTTCCCCCATGGAGAATCCCATTGAATACCTTTATCCGTTTTTTTCCACAACGCAAAGTCATATGGATTCTTTTTGCCATCATTCACTTCAATTCTTGCTCCAGCTTCTAACTGATCTAATCTCTGATGAGAAATTTCACCATATTCAGGATCAGCTTCAACTGAGAAATACACATCTCCATTATCAGAAACATATGCACTTCCATTATCTACAAGTTCTTTAATAAAGCTGATAATACCATCCATTGTCTCTGTAACTCTAGGTGTAATATCAGGCACTTCTGTATTCAACATTTTTCTAACATCCTGATATGCATCAATATATCTTTGCGCAATAACTGCTTCTGTTGTATTTTCTTCAATTGCCTTGTTGATGATCTTATCATCTACATCTGTAAAGTTTGAAACATACGTAACACTATATCCTTCTGCTTCAAACAAGCGTTTCAATACATCAAATACAACCATAGGTCTAGCATTACCAATATGTGCATAGTTGTAGACTGTTGGCCCACAAACATACATATCTACATGACCTTCTTTAATAGATTTGAATTCTTCAACATTCAATGTTTTTGAGTTATACAGTTTAATCATATTTTTTCCTCCAAAATAAAAACGTCTTATTAAAAAGACGTTACTTAACGTGGTTCCACTTTTCTTGCTTCTCATATACTTTAACGCAGTTAACGTCCTTATCTACATTATCGATAAAGCCCTCCAGGATGCATTCAAATTCCTATTGCATAAGTACTCACACCATCTTGTACTTTTCTCTTTTTACAATGTATGAAGTTTTACTATTTCCCATCTACGGTTTCAACAAAATTAGTATACCACAAAAAAGACTCTAGAAAATCTCTAGAGTCCTAAATCATCTTCTGTTTCAGGAATATATACAGAATAAATCGAATTTGCAACCTTCAGCCAGCCCTTCATATCTGGCATCCAGATCCATTCATTTGCATCTATAATTCCCTGATGAATTAAAGCACACAGTTCATTATCAGAGTAAGGGCCATATTTTGATTTATCTTTTTTCATGTAATACCAAACTTTTTCCATGTCCCCTCCTTATTGTGGTCCTTCCACTGGTGTGTTTGCTGGAGTCACTTGAATATCATAGCTTCCTTTGTCTGCTGTAATTAGATGATCCTCGTTATTAGAAATTTGATAACCTTGACTTCCTATATAACCATTTCTATTTACAAGCAAATCCAATTGAGCATTTGAATATGTCATACCGACTTTTACAGTTACCTCAACAGGTCCAGCAACTCTTTCATTACCATTAAAATAAGACAGTGAAATTTTCTTTTCAAGTAATCTATATTCCAGATTTTGTGTACCAGCATCACTTTCTGTGTATGTTGGTTCATTTGAACAAGCCTTCACAGAAATCATATGATAACCTTCCGCATCAATACCTGTATCTGTATAAGATGTTCCTGTCACTTCAAATTCCTGACCGCCATCAATGGATAGCTTATAAGATGTTGCATGCTCTACTGCAGTCCATTGTATCAGCCAAGAGCCATCATCTGTTGTATTGGCTGTAATACCACTTGGCGTAGCGAGCTGCACTGTCTTTGCGGTATATGTAAATGTATGTGTTGCACTAGATTCTTTTACTTTATCATCATCTGATTTTGCAACAACAGTTACAGTATAAGATTGACCATCTGTCAGAGAAGACGTCGCAATACTTGTAGAATTTGAAGATGTTTTTGTCTTTGATTCTGGATCTGTATTCACGCTTACTTCATAATAAGAAGCATTTTCAACAGTATCCCATTTAATCACCACATTCGCTGTAGTAACGTCTACTTTAATGTTCTTCACTTCACCTAATGTTTCTTCTTGTTTATTTGTATCATCTTCTGTTGTATCTACATATTGTTTATATGTATTATCACCAGCTCCGTGCATCTTTCCATAAGAATCAATACCAATCACAGTAGATCCATTTGCAGCAACGTGCTTGATACTCTTCCATGAAGATACTTTATTCACCACTTCTTCATCACTGTAAGAAATATTCACTGTTCCATCTTTCTTCAAACCAACTACCAGGTTATTACCAACAGCTGCGGATTGGATATCCGTCCAAGAACCAGTATCTAACGATTCTGCAGACCCAATAGGGTAGATTGTTACTTTTCCATCTTTCTTTGTTAAAGCAATCAAGTTATCTGAAATACTGATATGTCTAACATTTGATTGATTGCTTACCGCATCTGTATTACTGCCGGATGCTTTGATTGCACCATCGTTTGTTAAACCTAATGTAAATCCATTTCCAGCATAAACAGAAGAAATGTTTTTCCATTCAGATACTTTACATGCACTTTCATTACCAGCGCACACTACTGTACCTTCAGCTGTCACACCAACAGTATGATCTTTTCCTGCCGCAATGTATTTAATATGTTTCCATTCTTTCACATCTGCATTGCCATCAGAAGAAATAACAGTTCCATTCTTCAATAACACTGCTGCATGATCATCAAACGCCGCAACTTGAACACCAGTTGAGAAATTCTCAGTTGAGCTAAAATTACCATACTTCTTAATATTTCCCTGGTTATCAACATACAATGAATATGTATCACCCAATGCAATACGATTATCATTTCCAACATTCAAAGAAGATCCTGATTTATTAAAAAGCAATAAAACAACCGCAATCACAACTACAATTGCCGCAACTGCACCAATAATAATCATTGTCTGTTTTTTCTTTATTGGAGATGCAGGTTTCTTTTTCTTCTTGGGTTTTACTTCCTCTTCTTCATCTTCATCATCATATAAATGAGAAGCATCCTTTTCTTCAACATTAGATAAATCAGATGTATTCATTACTCTTGTATGTCCATCATCATCTTGATCATTCTTGTCATTCAAAGATGAAAACTGTTGTGTCTGCATGGTGTCACGCAAAGAGCCATCATACATCTGTGTGGCATTAATATCCTGTCCACCATTGAATGGAATCGTAGCACTCTGTTCAATGGCTGGTTCAGGAATCACAATTGATTTTGTATTATCTACAAGATCATCCACTGTAATGCCAAACATGTCTGCCATTTTTTTCAACAAGACAACAGAACAGATGCTATTTCCATTTTCCCATTGCATATATTCAGTCACAGGCACATTGAGCCTAGAAGCAATATCTCCCTGTGATAAATTTGCATGCTTTCTTAATAAAACTAACTTTTCAGGTAATTTATTCATAGTTACCTCCATCCTCACTATTTTAATGGTTATAACAAGGGTTTTCAACAATAGAGTAGAGTGAAGTAAATTAAATAATTTACTTCGACCCTCTCATTGCACCGTACGTACGGTTCCGTATACGGCGCTACATTTGTATTAAAATCACAACTATCTTAGATAGTATTCCAGCGGATTGACTAAACCTGGTCTTTCCGCTTTTTGTATGGCCAGCACTTTTGGACTGATGATAAAGTTGATTACATTCAATCCACATTGTCGATATAGTCCAAGCCTTGTGTTTGCCACCTTCAATATATCTTCGTCTGTGAAATTGCATTTGAATCTCTTGTTGATTCTCTGCAGATTCGTATAGACTCTCATTGGCTTTTTCCACTGCTTGATTATGACTACACGTATCTTGTGGCGCAACCATTGTCCAAACTCTTTCATGAACTTCTTCATGCTTCCTATGCGGAAGTAGTTTATCCATCCCCGAACAATCTGATTCACTTTTGTAAATGTATAAGAAAGTGGTCTAGCTACTGCTGCTTTTCGTTGCAGTACTTCTCTGATTTTCGTGTATAGCTTTACTTTCCTGTCACTGCTAGGT
>NZ_JBQHWJ010000032.1:0-24923 GCF_052064035.1 Bulleidia sp. HCP3S3_C9
AGTAGAAAACTTACAATCTTATTTAAATTGGTTTATATATCTGCAGAGATGTAAAAGAGATAATGAAAAATGGCCGAAATCTAATAGAATTCTGCGCCATTTAGTTCTTGAGAGAGTTAGATTTAAGCGTAAATAAGCCATTTGTCAACCACACGATTGTAGATTAGCCGATTTATTTTTCATATACATACACTATACTTTTTTATCTACCAGTTAACAATTGAAATTATATCTTTTATTCTTAGTTTTTTATTTAATGGTGTAAAAATGACACTTTCAGTACGATCCATCCAGAATTTCTTCCACAAGTTTCTGCATTCTATAATCAAAACAATCTTTTAACTCATATTCCCAGACTGTAATTACTTTGTAATCCATGCTTTCCAGCTGTTTCTGCTTTTCAATATCTCGTTCCATATTGTCATTAAACTTTTTCATCCAATATGCAGTTCTTGATTTTGGAATATATGCAAGTCTACAATGCGGATGATGATGCCAGAAACAACCATTAACGAATATCACAGTACGATATTTATAAAGAACAATATCAGGTTTGCCTGGCAGTTCCTTTACATTCTTTCTATAGCGGAAACCATGATGATAAAGATACTTTCTCACTTCCATTTCAATAGATGTATCTTTTTCCTTGATTCTACTCATATTCCAGCTTCGTTTATTTTGTGATAATTTATCCATAGAAGTATCTTTCTGAATCAATCGCATTTACCCTTTTCCACTTTTCCTGCATTCAAGACACACACCTAAATTCATATGATTCATTCCGCCATAGGAAGAAAAATATTCCCTAGGTAATACTTTTTTACATATTTCACATTGAAACCATCTCTCTCCTGTATGATCAAATACTGGTTCTTCCTGTTGAGAAATCTGTGGAAGAATTTCTTTTTTTCTGAGATTAAAATCTTCTACTCTTTTTCTTTCAACTTCTTCTGAATCAATTTTCTTCACAAGTTGAGAATTTGTTTGTGTTTTCTTTACTTGTTTTGGAAACAGTTCTTGTATGAAGGAACTGTATCTATTTTCCATTTTAATCAGATTCAGATTGTTCTTTGCACGCGTCAAAGCAACATAGAACAATCTTCTTTCTTCCTGCTCCAATTGTTGACTAGACATGCATAGAATTTCTTCATTGTCTTGTACTGCCGGAAACTTTCCATCATAGACATCAATCAAATAAACTGTATCAAATTCTTTGCCTTTGCTTGCATGCACTGTAGATAAAATAATATTAGAAGAATTAGAATACACACCATTTCTCATAACATCTCTCAAATATTCAATGCGTTTCAAAAATGAAGAAATACTCGTCTCACTTTCTGCAATATATCGCAATGTTTCTAACTTTGTAAGATCTATATTCATATCTTTCGCATATTTCTTATAGCGATCATTGGAAGCAATCCAGATTGCATCTTTCACTTTTGCATAACATAAGCGATTGATCATAGATTCAAATGCTTCGATATTACTCATCGATACCTTTTCCTTATATTTATCTAATGCTTCAAAAACAGATATGGAATTTGTTTTACTATCAAGAATAATCTGTTCTTTCACCTGTTTTTTCAAAAACAGATACCCTTTATTTGCAACACGTTCAAAAGCATCTGTATCATATGGATCTAAAGCCAATCTCATAAAAGCTAATATATCTCGAATACATGGAACACCAAACACATCTGTTTTTGCTCCAGCCATAAAAAACGGAATATTCTTTCTCAATAATTGATCTACCAGTGGAACAGCACTGTCATTTTCACGATACAAGACAGCTGTTTGTGTACTCACATTTTCCAGCACTTTCATCATATATGCATATTGCGGTCTACGATCTTTGACTGCTCTTACTTTAACATCTTGTCCAGATGGACGATCCGCACACATATTCTTTTCAAAACGATCTCTATTTTTAGAGATGAAAGCTTGTGCCTTCAAAACAATTTCAGGTGTTGAACGATAATTCGTTTCCATACGAATCACTTTTGCATTTTCATGATCGTTTTGAAATAACAGTAATGCCTGCGGATACGCAGCACGAAATCCATAGATACTCTGATCTTCATCACCTACCATGAATAAATAATGATTGAAAGAAAGAATCTTGATCATATCATGTTGAATTTTAGAAGTATCTTGTGCTTCATCAACACAGATATACTGATACTTATGTGACCACAAATCTCGATAATACTTTCGATTCTCTAAGATCCATATCGCAAATACCATCTGATCATTAAAATCCATTAAACCTTGTTCCTTCATCACTTTCTCATACATTTCAAACATCTTAGGAAAAAAGGAATCATCTTCTTCTAATTCTTTGATTTGAGATGCATCAAGTCTCATATTCTTCACATATGTAATTTCACTTTGCAGATTCAGAATATCATTTTCACCAGGAAATTCTTTTGTAATACTTTGATATACATTTCTCAAGATTGCTTTTTCTCTTCTTTCATCAATCGTTCTTTTTGGATAATGCACATCAAAACAAAACTGTGAATAAATCTGATATGCAAGTGAATTAATTGTTTTAAAGGAAATTTGATTTGCCAACACACTTCCAAATTTCAAAGAAAAACGTTGCTTCATTTCTGCTGCAGCTTGTGTATTAAATGTAATCGCTAATATTTTTTCAGGATCAATATGTTTTTCAAGAATCATGTATCCAAGTCTTGTGACAAGAACCGTTGTCTTTCCAGAACCAGGAACAGCCAGCAATAAAACATTCTCATCAATCGCCTGTACAGCCTGTGCCTGTTGAGAATTTAAATGAATATCATATTTCTTGCAGAAAGATAAAAAATCATTGTTCATTGAAAGTATTATAAATCATTCTCAAAAAAAACAAGCATGCATCATCACATACTTGTCTCACTTAATTAAGTACTTCAATGTATTTTTTACAAGCAGCAAATCTTCATTACTCTGTTTAATCCAAGAAGAAATCAATGCTCCATGGATAATACCAAAGATACTTTGCGCTCTTTCAACTGCTTCTTCTTTTTCATATCCAAACTTCAAGAACTGATCAACATATAACTGCTGCCAGGAAATATATATTTCTTTACACTTTTCATGAATGGATGGATCAAGATATGCAGATTCAATTCCAATCATTGATAATGTTAAAGATACAAAATGTTGATTATCTAATAAATGATTTGCCAAACCATTTATCATAGATTCAAAACATTCTATTAACGTATCATGATTAAAATAGTTCTTTTGAATTCCATTGACCATTTTTGTATAGCAATATTCTAACACATGATTTAACAAATCTATTTTTCCATTAGGAAAATAATAGTAAAAGCTTCCTTTTGGAACACCACATGAATCTAATATTTCTTTCAGCCCAACACCATAATATCCTTTTTCAGCAAATAATGTTGAAGCATTCTGTACAATCTCTTCTTTTTTATCCATACAAGTATTCTACAATAAAAGCTCTCATAAAGAGAGCCTTATATTACTTATTTACTTACACTTAATCCTGCATTATGACCACTTGTAATAGCCCATGAGAATAAAGAACCAGGATAATAGATATCCCCTTCCAAACCACCAACAACTTCTCCAGAAGCATATAATCCTTCTACAGCTTCTTGATCTTTATTTAATACCTGCATATCTGAATTAATATGCAAACCACCAAGTGTTGCATAGTATCTATTACATAATTCAATTGCATATACAGCTCCATCTGTGTTTAATGCAAATTTGCTTGTACGACCAAATGTATCTTCTTTACCAACATTTTTGCTAAATGTATCTACTGTTTCCTCTAATGCAGAAGCATCCATATTTAATTTCTTAGCCAATGCATCAATACTATCTGCTTTTACAAATACAGGATTACTAGAACCATCATTTTCCAGCCATTCCTTTACATCATCTTCTGTATAGATCTTTGAACCTTCCATACCTTTATTAAATGCTGCAAAACTTGCTTCATCACAAATCAGATACTGTTTCTCATTCTTTGCCTGTGCATTCTTCAAATCATAAGAACTACCTTGTTCATTAGCAAATCTAACACCATCCTGATTCACAAGGAAAGCACCACTTGTATTATATGCACTGCCAACACCTGGATTTGTATACTGTCCAAGACCGCTAGGCATGATCATAGAATTAGGCTGAACATTCACAAGATCCATGTTGACTGTATCAGCATCAACAGCTTCAGCCATCTTTAAGCCATCACCATCAGCTCCAGCATGACCAGCATATACAAATGCTTTATATTCTTCAGGAACCATTTCATCATTATGACCAAATCCACCACAAGAAAGAATGACACTGCCAGCATGAATTGTATATTCTTTATCTTCACTTTCAGCTTTAACACCTGTCACTTTTCCATCTTCAACAACAAGTTCTGTTGCTTTTGTATTTGTAAAGAATTTACCGCCTTGTTTTTCAAATCCATCTGTTAACGTCTTAACAACAGCACTGCCTCTACCAACAGCACTAAAAGTTCTAGCTGGACCTTCAGATGGCTGATACTCAACATTACCACCATCTTCACTCACGAGCCAGTCAACAGCTGCACCAACTGAATTTACAAAAATATCTAAAGTACCTTCATCATTCTTATTATGACCATTCTTCAGCATATCTTCTTTTAAAGCTTCAGGTGTATCATTCATGCCTGATTCTTTTTCCATCTTACTACCTGTAGCAACTGTACCGGCACCTGCCATTGCACTTGCTCCTCCAGCAAATCCAGTCTTTTCTAAAAGAACAACTGATTTACCATTCTGTAAAGCCGTTAAAGCTGCACTTAATCCAGATGCACCTGCGCCAACAACCGCAACATCATATGTTTCTTCAACAGATTCTTTTTCAGATGCTGTTTTACTACCTTTCATTGACTCAACATCTGCTCCTGCTTTTGTTAAAGCATCTTGTAAAGCTTTTGTAAAACCTTTGCTAGTTAAAGTTGCTCCAGACTGTACATCTGGTTCACTTGTCTGATCAGCAATTGTCTGATCAACAAGTTTTGGCAATGCTAATTTACCAATGGACTCTGTTTCGTTTTCTTCAACAACATCAATAGATTTAATACTTGTTTCATCAACTGTAACATTCAACTTGATTTCACCATGAAATCCTTCACCAACACCCTCGTATGTGCCAGCTTTCATTCCAGTGCTATTTGAAGAGGATGTACATCCTGCAATCAAAAACAAAGGAAGAACAATAGATAATAACTTTTTCATATTCCCTCCACTAAGTTACTAGACAACTGTCTAGTAACTATTGTAGACGATTGTCTACAAAAATGAAAGAACAAAATTAACATAACATAGCGAAAACTTATACATCCATCGAAATGCAAGTATTTCATTATATTTGTAAACATATCATTTAAGTTTAAGAGGGCATGTGCTAATATGTTCTTGAGGTCATTACTATTAATATTCAATTTTACCTTTATCTGATGTGTTGACGTATATCAGTGCAGGAAATAATGGTAATGGTCTTTTATTATGATTGGCAAACCATCAAAAATAGAAACTTAATACTTTACAAAATGAAAAAGAATCAGAGTTCTGAAGCTCTGGTTCTTTTTTATGTTTATATGTTTTTATAATTATGCTCTAATTATACTTTTCTATTCTCAATGGATTACCATCCAAAATCAGATGCTTCTGGCGTTGGCACTATTGTTGGTTCTATAGGCTCTGGTGTTGGTTCTTGCGTTGGTTCAGCTGTTGGTTCTGGTCGTACACCTGGATCAGGTGTTGCATAAATTACTTTTTTTAAATCCAATTTCTTTTTAGATCCATCAGAGTAGTATACATATAAGTCATTCTCTTCAACTTTTAAATCCGTAACAAACTTTTCAATATTCTTTACTACTCCCAAATTTACAGATGAATTATTAGAATTTTTAATTCCGATGCCATCTTTGCCGTTTACTCCATCTTTCCCTGAAATACCATCTTTACCATCCTTGCCATTTAAGCCATTACTTCCATTTTTACCGTCAATTCCGTTCTTTCCGTCTTTCCCATTACTTCCGTCTTTACCGTCAGCACCATTCTTACCATCTATTCCGTTACTACCATCTTTGCCATTTGTTACGTTCTTTCCATCTTTGCCATTTTTAGTAATTGTCTGAATTGTTATTTCGCCGTCTACTCCATCTTCACCTTTTTCACCCTTTAAATTTCCAAGCGAAAAAACTCTACCGTCTTCTAATACAATAGAAACATTACCTTCTTCACCTTCATCTGTAAAAGATATCCTTCAATATCACGTAGTGTAATATCTTCCAGTTTACTAGCGGTTGCATTCCCAGCTGCACCACCCCACTGCAGTGCTTCTTCAAAAGAATATCCCTGTGACAGCTTTCCAATAAAAGAAGCAAGCATTGCATCCCCTGCACCTACTTTATTGACAAGTACTGTACGAGGCTGCTCCAGTTTATAAATCCCCTGTGCATTAGATAATACTGCACCATCTTTACCTAAAGAAACAAGGATATTCTCTATTCCAAGTGCATTTGCTTTTCTTAGATATTCTTCAATATTTGATTCATTGATCTCATTATTCTTCATTAACAGTTGTAATTCATACAGATTTGGTTTGATTAGATATGGTTTGCATTCTTTTAGCTGTTCCATTGTGATTTGTTCCATATCGATCACTACTTTTGCATTTCTTTGATGTACTGCCTGAGCCAATGTAACTACAAAATCTTCTGGAAAGCCATGCATCATGGAGCCAGAGATAATCGCAATATCATCTGCATTGATCTTTGCAATTTCATCTAATAGAAGCTGAACAGTACATTCATTTACGACTGGTCCACTGCCATTAATACATAATGCCTCCTCCCCATAGTTTGCTTTCATATTGATACGATTCATTCCATCGACTGGAATTGGAATCATTTCAATATTCGAATCTTTCGAAAAGGAATCCTGAATATACTGCCCTGTAAATCCTCCAAGTACCGCAATTGCCTTAGATGGAATATTCAGTACACTTAGAATCTTAGAAACATTCAATCCCTTTCCACCTGCCTTATAGATTTCATGACTTCCACGATTCACTTCATCTACCAACAGTGTTTCATTTAATGTAATGAAGTAGTCGATTGCAGGATTTAATGTAATTGTATAAATCATATAAAATTCTTCTTTCTTTTATTTTATTATACGATGATTTTTAATACATAAACAAAAGAAGGCTATCACACTGTGATTACCTTCTAACACATTTCTTGGATTAATTTTTGAAGCTTTGTAAGAAACATCCGTTCTTCACTGGATGCATTACACAATCTTTGCTGGATTTCATCTTTCACAGAAGAATCCATTGTCACAAAGACTTTGTATACAAGTGTAGCCATATCTTTTAGCTGATCATTCTTTTTCAATGACATGATATTAGAATATGCTCTTTTACACAATTCCTTATCTTTCTTTTCCACCGCAAACATCATGATATTAGAATATACCGCAGAACACTGTACATCAGATAATCCCATGGCATCAAACTTTAATAAAACATGATCCAATGCTTTTCTATCATCTTGAAGAATAGAAGCATTCATTCTCAGATAATTTGCATTATATTCTTGAATATAACCATGCTCTTCAGCATCTTTTAGTTGTTTTTCAAAGGAAGCAAACTCCTTATGATTTAATAATTCAACAAGTTGATTCTGTACTTGTTTCGCATACCCCTTTCTTTTCGCATCCGCGTATAGAAAGGAAGCAAAAAATATAATCAACGCAATTGTTACTATTTTCATACGATTTTTAAATGATCATTTCCAGCATCTCATCAATGGACGGCATATCAACAATTGTTTTCGCATAATGTGATACTAATACTTTTCCATTTCCATCTACATAGAAGAAAGCTGGAAGCTGCTGCTCATTCCCTTCATAAACACCATGCACAAAACCACATGCCTTTGCTTTATCACCCTTTGCCTTTAATGCATCCCTGTCTTCACCAACAAGTTCTTCCATGCTATTAGCTGGTGCAATGTCTAATGACTGGTATACATGCATATCAGAATCACAAATCAATGGGAATGGTAATGTCTGTCCATCTAAATCATGCTTCACATTTTCACTCGTAGACTGCATGACTACACAAACATTCACACCCTTCTCTTTAAATTCATTGATTCTCTGTGTCAACAGATGCACATCATATCTACAGGCAGTACATCCAATATAGCGCAATACCACAAACATCATTGGTTTATGATTCATCAGTTCAGCAATACTTGTGTTCCCCGCAAAAGCTTCTGTTACCCGAAAATCCGGAAATGTGTCTCCTGTTTTTAATCTAGTCATTTTTCTTCACCTTCTTCATATACATAACTATTCATGTATCTATGGAAATTGCGATCTGAAGGGTCATTCAGATTCATTCCACGCTGTTTCATCATACATTCAGCAAATACCTGTAAAACAGCTAAATATTCGAAAGATACATATGGATTGCTGTCTTTAAATGAATATTTGAAAGAAAGTATATCTGCTTCACTTCCTGTAATCAACAAACAACAAGCATTTTTATGTTCTTTTAAGTATTTCAGTAACCGTATCATTCTATCAAGATGACGTGATTGATTGCCTAATGCAATGACAAGTGTCTTATCATCAATAGCATGATAAATTCCATGCATGAATTCTTCCAGTTCATAATATCTCACACAGCACTTCACAGTCTCAAGAATCTTCAAAGCACCTTCTAGTGCTGATGGAACACATTGATCACATCCAATCACAATGATATTGTCATATTGATCAAATGGAATTTCTGATGTTAGATACCACTCCTGTGCTTTATTGACAATGTTTGTAAAATCATCAAATACCTCTAAGATTTCAGAAATCATACGAACATATTCCGTATGGGATATCACGTTTGTAAATTTTAATAACTGCGCAAATAACAAGATCACCTCAACCGTCGAACAATAATACCCTTTTGTCTTTGGGCCAATTGCTTCTTCAATATTCATTTTCAAACAGGCATCTGCATGTTTAACAATTGGTGAAGGATTTTCTGCCGTAACAACAATTGTAAGACACCCATGATTTCTTGCCTTATCTAACGCCTGAATCGTTGAATTAGATTGTCCAGCCTGTGAAAAACCAATAACCAAAGAATTTTCTTCAATGACTTTCACGTTATCTACAAATTCCATTGCACAATATGCATACACTGGAATATGAAGCATTGTTTCCAATGGATCAATGCAGGTTAAAGCTGCAGAGTAACTTGTTCCAGAACCAACAACATAAATATGATCGATCTTACGATTGATCAGATACTCCAATACTTCACTTATATTGGATGTATCAGATATCATTTTACGAATTGCCTGTGGCGTTTCTAAAACATAATTCACCATTGTTTTCATACTAAAATTCCTCAATCATTTTTTGAACATCATACAAACTATTTACAATTTTATAAGCATTTTCTCTATCTATTTCCTTAGGAGGATTGATAGAAGGTATCATGATTACTTTCGCATTTGCTTCATATGCAGACTGTACACCATATCCTGTATCTTCCAATACCAGGACATCTTCTGGATCACAATGAACTGCTTCTAATACTTTCAAATAAATTTCAGGGGAAGGCTTTCTTTTTGATACCTCATCTCCACAAAGAATATATTCAAAGCGATCAATGATTCCCATTTTCGTTAAACGTTTCATTGTAGCTTCACGATTTGTCGTTGTAGCTACGGCTTTACGAATATGCAGTTTTTCAAGTGTATCTAAAAGTTCCAATACTCCAGGCATCAATTCAATGTTTTCATCGAGGTACTTTGTTCCTAGTTTTCTAGCTGCATCTAACAGTTCTTCTCTATTTTCAATATCTCCAAGATTTTCATCCAGTACTTTCGTTACATCACTTCCAGAAATTCCTACAACTTTATGGAAAACAGCTGAAAATTGAGGTACATGATACTTCTCTGCAATATCTGCCCACGCTTTTTCCCATAGAAATTCTGTGTTTAATAACGTTCCATCAACATCAAAGATAACCATTTTTAATTCATTCATCATTTTCTCTCCTCTTATTTACATGCATTTACTTTTCCTTCACATTGAAAAGGAAAGTGTGGCTGATCTAAGTATCGCAATACTTTTTTAGAAATAATCACACCAGCAGATAATAGATATCTCACCCATTGATCTACATTGACAATCATCCAGATCCAGAAAATATCTAAATGGAATACAGAACTCACGAGATAGCATCCAAATACACGTACACCCCAGATTCCAACCATATCAATAATCGTTGGCAATGTACTGAATCCAATGGATCGTATATATCCATATTCAATTTTCGATTTCATTTGTGGGAATTGTGATGCAATCATAGATAATAGATATACATGTGCAATATCAATCAATTCCATCTTATCTGTCAATAAATGTAAGACATTCTTAGAAAATAGAAGTAAGAACAACATGTTAATTCCACAGATGATATAACAATAATAATTCAATCGCTTATAGGAGGCCTTAAACATATCTGCATCCTTTGCACCAATGGCTAATGAGGATAAAGACATCGCAGCAGTCAAGAAACCTGAACTCATCATGTCGCAGAACCCTTCTGCCTGCAGTCCAATTTGATACGCTGCATAGAACTGTTGACCATAGCTCAAGATATATGTGGACAGGAATACAGCCGCAAAGTTCCAGAAAGAATTTCCTATCGCTGTTGGAACACCAAATCGAATCAATTCTTTGATTATTCCCACATCTAAATTGAATTTAGATAATTCATGTGAACGATAGACACTGTTTCGATTGAATAATAAATAAGCTCCAACAAGCAGCATTACAATAATACGAAGGTTGTTTGTAATTGCGGCACCTTGTAATCCCATACCTTGAATTGGACCAATTCCAAGAATTAACACATATCCCAATACCATACTGACAAGGTTTCCAATCGTTGCGATATACAATGGCGTTTTTGTATTGCCATCGGCTTGAAACATGGAAGAATTCAAATGAATAATTGCCAGGAAAGGATAGGTCAATACATGAATTCGCAAGAAAGATGCACCATATGTCAATAACGTTGAATCTGAACTCATCGTTGATAATAGCGGTTGAGGAAATACCCAGATCAAAACGGCAGCAACAAGAGCAACTGGAAATGCGATAAACAAAGCCTGAAAATAATAATTGAGACCCTCTTTTCTTTTTCCAGCACCAAAGGCTCTAGCAAAAATTACCATTGTACCAATCGCAAATCCTTTTAATATCGAGAAATATATTCCATAGACACGTGTAGAAATCCCATACGCACTGATTTCCGTTACACTGAGTCTACCAATATATCCTGTTAATATCATGTCAGAAAGAATCAGGAAAGCATTTTCAAGAATTGCGGGTACTAATATACGTAATATTTTTTGATCCAGTTTTTTTGTATCCCTCATTTGTACTTACCTCCATTTTCTAAAAATACAGCCTGCATAAGGAGAGTAAGCAGGCTGTACTACTAAGATGTATGTGAATTAATAATTATATTTCCACATGTATTTACGCCAGCTTAGTGGGTGCTGACGACGATCAGCAAGAAGATGGTTATAAACACCTAGAATCTCACTGTAGAAGCTGTGATCGAAGTATCCAGATACTTCACCAAGTTCTTTCATACCATAATCGAAACCATCAATCACTGTTGTATGTTCAGAGAACTTGCCTAAGAATGCAAGTGTTCTTTCATCTACAGCTCTTGTAGCACCTGTAGATTTGAGGAGCAAGAATGCTGTGTCTGGTTCTGTAATTTCGAATGGTCCATTGAAGAATTCATCAGAATGGATTGCGGAAGAGTTGATCCACTGCATTTCCATGAAGATGCAGATTGTCTGCTGATGTGCTGCAGCCCAAGCTGTACCTGAACCAATTGTGTAAATGATTTCGTTTTTCGCATAGTTGATAGAGAACTTAATTGCATCTGGTACAACTGCCTTTTGTGCTTCTGGAACGATTGTGTTCATCTTTTCCATAGCAGCTACCATTTCTTCATACTTCTTGTCATTATGTTCAACAGCATTAACAAGTTCATAAGCAATCTTTAATGCATAAGCACCCTTAGATTCTTCATAGAGAGCTCCATCAGCACCTGTGTCCTTGAACTGAATGATATAGTCACAGATTTCTTCAAGTGGAGTACCTGTTTCAAGCTGTAAGCCTACAACTGTTGCACCAACTTCCTTAGCCTTTTTAGCAGCTGCAACTGTCTGACGTGTATCACCTCTACGGGATGCACAAACGACGAGTGAGTTTTCACCTACATTTGCTGGAGTGTCATTGGCAAATTCATTTGCATTTTCATAAACAGTTGTGAGTTTCTTTGATTCATGTGTTACATAGTAATGTGGAGCAAAGAAGCAAGCGAGTGATCCACCACATCCTGTAAAGCTGATATTATTGATTTCCTTCTTAGATGTGATTTCATTGATCATTGATTTTACGTCGTACATAATTTTTTCCCTTTTTTGACCTTTCTTTTTGTATGAATCAAGCAATTAGACTGCTAAGATTCCAAAATAATTTAGAATGATACCTGCTACGAAGCAGCCGATGATAACTACCATTGGTTTCACTTTTCCTGATTTGATAATGCCATACATGACCCATGTCATAATTAATGGAAGCATTTTTGGTAAGATACCATCTAATACATTCTGTAATACGAATGCTTCACCAAATGCGATTGGAGTTGTCAAGTTAGCAAGTGAAGCAGACATACCACCGATAACGAATAGACCTGCGATAGAACAAACGAACATTACTTTTTCCATAAGATTGGATTGAGACATCTGTCTAACAAATTCCTGTCCCTTTGTATACCCAAGTTTTCCTAAGAACCATGTAATAGATACAGATGTTGATACAGAGATCAATGCTGCTAAGATTGGTCCTAAGATATTGCCTTGCTGAGCAAGTGAGATACCAATAGACATTGCGATGATACGAATTGTTCCCTGGAATAAGGAATCCCCAATTCCTGATAGAGGACCCATTAATGCAACTTTAACTGCGTTGATTGCTGCTGGATCAAATGTATCTGGATTTTCTGCATATTCTTCTTCCATAGCCTGTGCAATACCTAATGTCAATGCACCACACTGTGGAGTGATATTGAAGAATTCCAAGTGTCTACGATATGCTTCTTTCTTCTTTTCAATTTCATCTTCTTCTGGATAGAGACGGTCAATACAGTGAGACATGCCATACATGAATGCTGTATTCATCTGTCTTTCATAGTTCCAGTTTGTCTGCATGCACCATGCGCCCCAGAAGATTTCCTTTAGCTTTTTATTTAAAGGATAATTTTTCTGTGTTTCTAAACCTTTTTGAGACATAATCATTTACTCCTTTAATTATCTAGATCTTCCAGATCATCTAATGTGCTGTCAGCAGATTGTGGTGCTGCGTTTGATCCACCACCTGTATACTTGACTGTATATAGAACAACTGCGATAACGATACCGATCAAGGCTATAGCAGTTAAGCCAAGTCCTGAATATGCGGCTAATAAGAATCCAGCGAAGAAATATACGACTGTATTTCTATTCACCATTGTGGATAACAACATTGCAAATCCGTAGAAGGCAATGATATTTGCACCTAGTGAGATACCCTTTGTCAGCCATGTTGGAACGGAAGAAGCAATGGACTGTACTACATCAGCACCGAAGTAAACGGATAAGAATACTGGAATGATTGTAAATAGGACATAGAGTACAGGACCATATACAATGTCAACTCTCTTTGCTTTTGCGAAGTCTCCTTTATCAACTGCTTCATCACACATGTGTGTAAAACGAATACGGATGACAGAAGAAATTGTTCCTAATAATGTGGATAATAGAGTCATAGGAACTGCTACTGTAAGAGCTGTTTCAATATCCGCACCAGTCATGATGCAGATTGCACATCCTACCAAGGAACCCATGTTCATATCGATACCAGAAGCACCGATGGACATCATACCTAATGTAGCCAATTCCATTTGTGCACCAACTGCTAAGCCGACTGGTAAATTACCAAGTAATAAACCACAGATGGTACATGTCATAAGAGGTCTCTCGAAGTTCAATCTTCCCAACATACGGGAGTCAAGAATCATCAGAACCGAAATAAGTGTCACTATCAATGTTTGTACAATACGCATAATTATTAATTAACCCCCTTTCGATAGTGAATGGTTGTGATCATAGTTTCAGAGGATCACGTTTTGTTGTTGGTAACTGCTGCATGAACAGTTCACAGCCTGTTGCCTGGATCTTTCTAAGTTCTTCTTCTTCATCTGGAGCGAGGTAAACAACATCTCCATATTTTTTAGAACCTTCTTTTTTAGCAATTCCACCAAGATTTAATTCTTTGAATTTTGGATGACCAGTAATATATCCTGCTGCATCTTTACAATTTCCGAAAATTATGAATACATTATCGTTCAGTGAGTCAATTTTATCGGCTCGTTCAAGTGCTTTGCTGACAGAGAATATGTTGAGTTTACATCCTGCTGGCTTTGCCATGTTTAACGTCATCTTCTGGAAGTCGTCATTTGCTACCTTATCATCAATGACAATGATTCTTGTTGCTGATAAGAAGTGTGTCCAGGTAAATGCTACCTGTCCATGTACCAGACGATGATCGATCCGTAGTGCTTTAATCATTCTTACACCTCCTTTTCTTTACAGATCTTCTTCAATCCCTTCAATGTTTACTAATGCTGTATTGCAATAGACTGCTTTGAAGTCATTTGAATTTAGTTTTGTTTCGATTTCATCTTGATTTGGATTTGTCAGAATGAAATCAATCAGAACGCCAAGCGTTGTATTTGTGATGAGATGAAACTGATGATTTTTTAATGCATTCACAAATCCGTTATTGACGGAACCGCCATATAAATCTGTAAATACATATAATTCTTGTGTTTCTTCATCATATGCATCCATGATTGTTTGAATCGTTTTTTCCAGATTGAAATCTGGTGTTGTGTAGCAGCAGTATGTTTCTACCCCTTCATCTGTAGCGATGATTTTTAATGCTGATCGAAAACCTTCTGCTAATGTGCCATGTGTTGCGATGACTATCTTTCTTTCTTTCATTTTGTTTCTCCCTCATGTTCGAAAAACGAATATATGTATTTCATTTCTGAATCTGGTATAACGATGCTGTAATGTGATTCAATGTTTTTGAATGATGCATGAATATCTTGAATAAAATCCTGATGATTCTTTATGAATTCATCCGTCGCATTGTCATTTTGAAGTACTGATGTTTTTGTAACCAGTCTTTCAATGAGAATGCATACATGGATATAGATTGCAACTAATGTCCTGCCTTCAAGATTAACTTTTCTTCTTGTCTGCAATGTATCAATTGATGCAGTTGTTGCATCCAGTAATGGTTTTGGATTCAAGATAGTCAGATAATTTAATACATTCATTAATGTGAAGTTTCTTCTGACATTGATAATCAACTGCTTCAAGTTATCTTCATTGAGATATCCACTCAGCTTTGTGGAAACTAGATCCAGGTTTGTAGTGGTGATAATATCTTGCAGAGGAATGAAAGGAATTCCTATCACCCCTGGATCTTCAGTTCCACTCACGAATAGCACGTTGTATATTTCCTGTATCTTTTGAACTTCTTGTTTTGCTTCTGTAAAAGAAATGATTTGAAGCGATACAGGAATCTCAATTGGAAGGGAATCATAGAAAAGATTTGACATTCTTTGTGCTGTCTGGATTCCGCTTTCACTTGTGAATAAAATTGCGTCTTTCTTCCTGGATTTCAGAATCTTGTATTCAACCTTGTAATCTTCTTCTGCGTTATCAAAAAATTTTTCGATTGGGATTGCATTTTTGATTTTGTAGCCAATATCCAATGCCATCTTTGTGGTGACATTGTTAATGACTGCTAAGTTTCTATTTTTGGCAAATTCATCATCAGCAATTTTTTCCAGGGATCCCATATCTACCATGATGCAGATATCAGCATGTTGATTAATTCTTGAAAGCTTGTCACGAAGCTTCATCTTGATTTCTTCAACAGTTGTCATGACTGACATATCAATGGAATCAAATACATAAGAACCAATCATTGTATTTACTGCACTTGCAATGGAAGAAGCTGTTGAGTATCCATGACAGATTACAATTCCAAACGTTTTGTTTTTATTGAAATCTGCGTTATAGGAAGAAATAGTTAGATTCATAATAATTTTCAAGATTTCAGGAATCTCTTCTTCAAGATTCATCATGAGCAGCTGTGAAAATTCATCACTCACCATTGTTTCACTGACATAAATGCGTCTCATCTTTTGAATTGTTTTGATCAATGCATTAGCATATTCGTCTTCCCATTTAGAAATCTGAAGGCTGTTTTCTTTGTATACAACAAGTAATTTTGCAATTAAGAATGAGAAACTTCCTGGAATATTAATGAAGTACTTTTGTGCAACACGATTTACAATCAATGAAATTGCGGCTTCTGTTCCACGTAATGTACGATCATTACCAACACTTCTTAATAGCTTTTCAGCCATCTGTTCATAGACTTTGTTATAGGCATCCATTGTTTCCGCAACAGATTTCTTTTCACTTGCTTCTAATATATTTGTGAAATATGTAAGATACTCATTGATTTCTGTACTTACTTGATAAGAATGACAATCAATATATCGAACATCTTCTGTTGTGATTTCAATGTTTTCCAATACTTCTTCTGGCAAGTCATATGTATGAACGATGATTTCATCATCATTTCTGCTCATTGCCTGTGCACAGATTAATTTGATCATTTTAGATAACTGATCAATATTGTTCTCATATTTTCGATTGCTTAGAGCTCGTAATACGTTGGAACAGATCTGAATGTTTTTGCCAAGCAGATCAGATTCCCTGGCGAACAATGCAATGATAATTCCCTCTTTTTCTTCTTTTGGCTTTTCATCGAAGTCTTTCATATGAATTGCGACTGGAATATACTTTGCAAGTTCTGCAGGCAAGAAATCATCCGGTCTATTACAAGCTAGAAAGATAAAATGGACATTTTTGTTTATACCTTTTTCAAAGAACTGCAATAAATATGAACTAATTTCATCTGTCATTTTTTCAAAATGAGATAGGATCAATACAATCGATTCATTTTGTTTTTCATTGATATACGACTGTATCTTTTCAACAAGGAATGGATCAGGATTGGAAAGATCACGATGAACGATCTTTGCACCTTTTTGAAGAATTCCCTTTTTCACTTGAGAGTTTTTACAAACCAGTTCCGCAAGTGTCTGTTTTCCACAACCTTCATTTCCGTAAATGATGAACGAAAGACCATCTGGAGGATAATTGAATACTTCATTGCATTTCTTGATTGTTCTTTTTAATGAACCATCATGTCCAACCATTGAAGTAAAAACATCAGAGATATTTCCGCATCTCTTTAGATACTCAATCATTTCTTCCATATCCAGGAATTCCTGATTACGTATTGAAACATGGAATTTCTTTTCCAGTGCAACGCCATCAAAGAAGTAGACTGGTCTGCTTTTGACCTTGTAAATTTCATCTTCTTCACATAGCTCATTGAGATATTGAGAAGTGATGCTTCTTGAGATATGTAATGCATCCGCAATCGATACGGTTGTAAACATATCAGTATGTACCAGATCAAATTTGTTTGTTTTGTCAGTGATATATTCACTGATCATTTCCTTTGTTGTCTTGTTCATATCTTTTACGCTTTCTATTCTACGTTTGAGAATCCTTAAAATTTTTTTGTACCGCATTTCCAACAAAAACCATAATTTTTCGTTAGAAATTAGACAGATTCATTTGTTTTCGACACTAATCTTGTTTGAAAACGCTTTATATCGTTTCTTTTGTCAACATTTTTTACATCTGTCGACAATATTATGTATATACATTTATCACTTGTATATACATTTTAGGCATTGTGGAACAATGTTTCATTACTATAACTTCTAAAGTGTTAGGCAAATCGATATAATTGATATATGAAAACAGTCCAGAAATACGAAGAAATTGAACAATACATCTTAAATTTAATTGCGGAACAGAACTTAAAACCTGGAAATAAAATTCCAACAGAAATTGAATTATGTAGACAGAGTGGATATTCTAGAATGACAATCAATAAAGCTTTGAATCATTTAGCAGATGAAGGACACATTGTTCGAACACGAGGAAAAGGAAGCTTTGTTGCTTCCCCTTCTGTACATAAACAGATTTCACAATTCAGCAGTTTTACAGATGATATGAGAAGCATTGGATTAAAAGCAGGATCAAAGCTTTTATCATATTCTGTCATTCAAGCAAAACAAAACCCGATCATTCAACAAAAGCTGCAATTAGAAGATGATGATCTGGTTCATGATTTTGTTCGATTACGAACAGGAAATGACACACCAATTGCCATCAGTCATACATGGATCAGTGAGAAGCTAATTCCTGTTATTCCACCTGCACAATTGGAGCATTCATTGATAACATACTTAGTAGAACAATATTCCATAAAACCAGAACATGGTGAATTTGAATTTTCTGCTAAAATTCCTACTTCAGAACAAAAAAAGCTTCTGCAGTTAAACAATCAGGAAGCTCTTCTTTTAAGTGCACATACAACATATGGTGATTTTCATGGAGAAATTCTCCCGTATGAATATGTTGAAACATCTTATAACAGTGATTTATATACATATACATTAAGCATCAAGGTGTAATATCCTTGGTGGTTTTTATATTCCTTATATTTCACTTCTTTTTCATACACACATCTAGATATCTGTCATATAATTAAGTCGTAAGCTAGTCGTATGCTAATCGTAAGTCGGGAGGTCATATGTCAATTCCAATTACAATCAACAAATTACTAAATGACAATATTGTAGAATGGGCACGGATTGAATTTAAAGAAGGGTGGAATCCTGATACAACATTAAAGACAATCAGTGCATTCGCAAATGATATTGATAACTGGGGTGGTGGCTATATTGTCATCGGCATCAAAGAAGAAAATGGAAAACTCACGCATCCAATCAAAGGTTTAAATGAAGATTCCATTGATGCAATACAGAAAGATCTTTTAAAGTATTGTAATTATCTAAAACCAAAATATATTCCGCAAAGTGAGCCAGTATACTATGAAGGAAAGCTTTTACTTCTAATATGGTGTCCTGGCGGATATGAAAGACCATATCAATGTCCTAAAAAACCTACATCAAAAGAAAAAGAAAAAACATACTACATTCGAAAATTATCAAGCACAATTGAAGCAACAGATTTGGATGTGAAAGAATTAATTTCCTTATCTCATAACATTCCATTTGATGATCGTATTCATATGCGTGCAGACATTACTGATTTAAAGCTTCCGCTTATTAAAAACTATCTACAAAACATCAACAGCAATCTTCTCATTGGAATCGATAATAAAAGCATTGAAGATCTTGCCAAAAGTCTAAGAATTGCAGATGGACCAAAAGAATTCTTTAAACCACTGAATGTTGGGCTATTATTTTTCAATGATGAACCTGAACAATTTTTTCCTTACAGTCGCATTGAACTCATCAATATTCCTGATGCAACAGGACAAGGTATGGAAGAAAGAATATTTTCCGGTCCAATTGACGAGCAGCTAAGAGATACCCTTCGCTATATTAAAAATAATGTAATCGTAGAAAAAGTATTTAAACTGCCTGATCAAATGGAATCCATTCGTGTCAAAAACTATAGCTATGAAGCTCTAGAAGAATTCATTTCCAATGCAATCTATCACCGTTCTTATCAGATCCATGAACCAGTTACGATTCGCATTGAAAAAGAATGTATTGAAATTACAAGTACCCCAGGGCCAGATCGTTCCATTACAGATGACGATCTCATGAAATTACATATGCGTTCAAGAAGATACAGAAATCGAAGAATTGGTGATTTCCTAAAAGAATTACATCTTGTTGAAGGAAGAAATACAGGAATACCAACAGCTCTTAGAAGTATTGAAGCAAATGGTTCTCCTCTGCCAGAATTTCTCACAGATGATGATCGTTCTTTCTTTACCGTCATTCTTCCTATTCATGAAAGTTTTAGAACAATTACCTTTAAAAAGAAAACAAGAAGAACAAAAGAAGAATTAAGAGAAGAAATACTAAATGCACTAGAAGAAAATGATTATTCTGAAAGAGCACTCTATGAATCATTAGGATACTCTGGAAATCCTTCCAAAACATTTAGAGAATGTATCAAAAACATGATAAAAGAACCAACAATTGCATATAATGGTTCTGGAATCCGTTCTCCAAATTCCGTTTTAACAAAAATCAAAAAAAACAAATAAAAAGCAACAATCACGTTGCTTTTTTCATATTAGATCTTTCCTTCTTTCTTTAATACTTCTCTTCTTTGAGAAAATAATTCATCTAGATATCTACAACATTCGATGGCTCTAGCGAAGCGATTCGTATGCTCTTTGTGATAATAAAACGGTGGCTGCGTCATACAATTCATAACAATTCTAAGTTTAACGGCATTGACTGCTTTCATTCACTTTCCTCCTGTAAACAAAGCATCTAGTTGTCTTGATCCTCGTATTTATAGATGATGGTTTTTAGATGATGGTTTTTGATCTTTGAAACGTCTAGATATAAGCCTATTGTACCGTATTTTATATTATTTGCAATAGTAAAAAACAGCATAAATAAGCCATTATTTAACATTCATAAAAAGCAAAGAAATAGCTTGGACAAGCTATTTCTTTTGATATTTTTCAAATGCTTCTTTTGCATCTAAATGAACATCTTTGATAAACGCAATGCTCCAGATAACATAGGCTGCAATTGCCATATAGGATGAAATCAATATTGAAAGAAACATTCCTATAAGCATGATGCAAGTCCAGATAAAGAACTGATTTCTTGTATCTTTTGCGATTGCTGCAGAGTCATACATATCTCTTTCTTTTTTCGATAATGTATTAAATCCAGATACAAGCATTGCACCTTTTTCTTTCAAAAGACTCAATATGATTACCAGGATTCCAAAGATACAGGCAAGAATCCCACACGCCCACGCACCAGTATTCATACAACTATCTCCTTCTTTTCTCTATTTTAGAACAATATCAATAACAAATATCAATTATTTTACAATTTGCTCTTTTTTCATATTACATAAAATAGCGTAAATATCACTTAAAATGAAGCAGATGTTAAATACTTTACACATTTTTTACAATTCAATTGTATAGTATTTTACATAGTACAAATACGATATTTGTGAAGGAAGGTATCAATATGACGATGATCTATTGTGTAGAAGATGATAAAAGTATCCGTGAGATTGAAATGTATACTTTACAATCCACAGGATTTGAAACAAAAGGATTTGAAGATGGACATTCTTTCTTTGAAGAACTCAAAGAAAAAAAACCAGACCTCATTTTATTAGATGTAATGCTGCCAGATGAAGATGGAATTTCCATTCTGACAAAGCTGAAGAAAAATCCAGATACAAATGATATCCCTGTCATTATTGCTTCTGCAAAAGGTGAAGAGTATGACAAAATCAAAGGTTTGGATACAGGAGCAGATGATTACCTTGCCAAACCATTTGGCATGATGGAAATGATTTCCCGTATTAAAGCAGTATTGAGAAGAAGCATACATGCCGTTTCAAGTAACTTAACATCAGGAAATATTGAAATGGATCTCAATTCTCATATCGTAAAAGTCAATGGAGAACAGGTTGACCTCACACTCAAAGAATATGAACTGCTCAAGCTGTTCATTTCTCATCCTGGTATTGTATATTCCAGAGAAGCCCTTCTCAATAAAATCTGGGAAGTGGAATATTATGGGGAAACAAGAACCGTAGATGTGCATATCCGTACATTACGTTCCAAATTAATGGAAGAAGGTAACCGTATTACAACAGTACGTGGAGTTGGTTATCGTTATGAGGCAATGGTATGAAAAAGAAACTGTTTAAAAACATATTGTTAAGTATGGTCGTAACATTAACAGTATGTATGTTATTAATGATTCTTGTATTAAATAAAAATTTCGTAAAGATTGAAATTGGTCAGCTTGCAAAAGAAGCAACGCTTGCCAGCAGTGGTGTAGAAAATGATGGTGAAAGCTATCTTGAAAGTATTAACGATCCTGATTATCGAATTACATGGTTAGACAGTGCAGGAAATGTTCTCTATGATACACAAGTCAATTCCGCTACAATGGAAAACCATTCTTCACGTGAAGAATTCAAAAAGGCAATGAGTGAAGGAGAAGGCTCTTCGATTCGTTATAGTTCTACAATGCTTCAGCAGAATATCTATTACGCTGTAAAACTAAACGATAATACAGTATTAAGAATCGCAGAAACGTATGATTCTGTATTGTTCTTGACACTTCGTCTATTAACACCAATTTTATGGATCTATATTCTCGCAATTGCGATTTCTGGTTTCCTGGCAAATTATCTTGCGAAAAGAATTTCCAAGCCAATCAATGAAATTGATTTGGATCATCCATTATCTAAACCAAGCTATGAAGAAATTCAACCATTGTTAACACGTGTTGATTCACAAAACAAACAAATTGAAAAACAGATTGCTGATCTTCACCAAAAGAAAAAAGAATTCAATTCCGTCACAGATAACATTTCTGAAGGATTAATTCTCTTAAACAAAGAAACTGAAGTCGTATCCATCAATAACGCTGCACGTCAGCTCTTCCAGACAGAAAATCAAAATGCAATCTTATCTTCAGAAGAAATTAAAGATTTGATTGAAAAAGCAAAGCAAGGAAAAGAAGCAGAAACAATTCTAAGAAAAGATGAAGCAATTATCCGTGTCATTGCCAATCCAATCTATTCCCATTCCGTATTTACTGGTATTTCCATTCTTGCATTCGATATTACAAATACATATGAAGCAGAACGTACGAGAAAAGAATTCACTGCGAATGTATCTCATGAATTAAAAACACCTCTGCAGACAATCATGGGAAGTGCTGAACTATTACAGAATCACCTTGTCAAACAAGATGATATCCCTTCTTTCTATGAAAAGATTCATCAGGAATCTAGCAGAATGCTTACTTTAATTGATGATATTATTCGCTTATCACAATTAGATGAATCATCACAGGTAGAAGAAAATATATTACGTATCAATGATTCCGCAAAGGAAGCAATCAATTCATTAAAAGAAAGTGCAAAAAAGAAAAACATTCAGATTCATACAAATCTGAATGAAGCATTCATTAAAGCAAATTCTAGATTGATCTATGAAATCATCTACAACCTGATTGATAATGCAATCCGTTATTCAAACAACGATTCTTCCATTGAAGTATCTACATATACAGATATTCATCATGCCTATTTGAAAGTCAAAGATCACGGCATTGGTATTCCACTCGAAGATCAAAGCAGAATCTTTGAAAGATTCTACCGTGTAGATAAATCACACTCTCGTGCAACTGGTGGTACAGGTTTAGGACTATCCATCGTAAAACACGCAGTGAAATTATCACATGGAACAATTGCATTAGAAAGTGAATTAAATAAAGGAAGTACGTTTACAGTTGCATTTCCAAAAGCCTAGCAATAGGCTTTTTTCATTCATCCCATAAACCATTGCTTCCATAATATTCATATCTGCTTTTTGCATCTTCATATGCGCGATAAATCGCATCCAAATCATCAAAAGATACAGTAAATGCATTGCCAAGCAGTTCATAGTGTCCATGATGAATCACAACACCACCATCTTTTCCAAATGCAAAGACAGCTCTACCCTTCTCTTCAATATTGCGAATCAAACGTCTTAAATGCTGCACATCTTCTACATAATCACTCATTAAAGCAAAGTCACTTAGTAATCCAAGACCATCTATTTCTTCCTCTTCCCATTCATAAGGACTCTCAAAATGTTCCAGTAAGACGTGACTTGCCGCATGATTACAGATCATTACACCATCAAACTGCACCAGTAAACGACCAATCCCGGCATCCACAATATTCTGCATCATGCTTTCCGACTGACTCGCATAAAGATATAAAACATCTGCATCATTTAACAATGTTTCTAATGCAGTACTGGAATCTTTAAACAGATGAAAGAATGTAATATTGTTTTCTTTGATTCCATAGTTTTTAAAAGGTGCAACGATCTTTTCATAGATCTTTCCTCCCTTTTTAAAATAGTAATCCCATTCTTCTTCATCACTGCTATATTCATCAGAATGCATGAATGGAACAACAACAACTTTAGAATCCTTTGTAAAATATTCATTTAAAGATGGATATGCCCAATTGGCATCAAAATTTGTATCATTTACTAAAATATTAACCATAGAAGTTATTATAGCCATTTTCTTTTCAAAAGAAAGTCCATATAATTTATTTAATGAGGTATGTCAAATGGTAAAAAGATATCATGTTATTGTAGAAGGAAGAGTACAATGCGTTGGTTTTCGAAGCTTCTGTATATTACAGGCACAACAAAGAGGATTAACTGGCAGTGTCAGAAACATGTCAAATGGGATGGTTGAAATCTTTGTTCAAGGTGATGAGAAACAGGTAGATTCCTTTCTCAAAAAAGTGAAAGAAGGAGATCGTTTTATTCTTGTAGAAGATATGTCAATCAAAGAATGTCCTGTTGAAGAAAACGAAAAAAGATTCTCATATGGATGGTAGAAATCTTGTGTAAAACAAGATTTTTTTGTTTTTTTTCATAACTGACCACCTGATTCAAAAAAGTTCAGAAATCTCTTTAGTGTCCGCTTTTTAGTACAATAAAATCATATTGCTGGATATACACTTTAACTGCGAGGTAAAA
>NZ_JBQHWJ010000033.1:0-24241 GCF_052064035.1 Bulleidia sp. HCP3S3_C9
TCATGTAATACTTTAGGCTTTCTCATAGGATGCCCGTTACTGACATATGGCTGATAGTGACAGCTGCCTTTTGAAACATCCACGGTAATGACTGGTCCTTGCATTATGGAACCTCCTGTTCTTGCATAATATCTGTGGTAAGCAATCCCATACCTTGTTTCGACTATTTTTCTGTGTTACATACGGAATCATCTAAGCGGATCATTGATGTTCTCTTTTTGATTAATCAGTCTTCTGAAACAAGAGGGAAGCGGAACGTTTTTTTTGACTGACTAGAATTACTTCTGTCTAAAAAGGCTTACGTCCTCACTTTACCCAGACCAATCTCATGTATGCCTACACAAGAAAGGCCAGGAATCACTAGTACTCCTGACCTATTCATCATATACCTGTATATTTGGTTATTCGATCAGGACTAGTTTCTTCCTGATTTCATAATAGAAAAAATGCAAATGAAAATGGCATCAAAATCATTGGAGATCTTCCATTTTATATTGCGAGTGATTCTAGTGATGTATGGGTATCGAGTGAACAGTTTTTGTTGGATGAAGCAACCCATACAATTCAATATGTCAGTGGTATGCCAGTAGATGGAGCTAATCCAAATGGGCAGAAGTGGGGGAATCCGTTATTTGACTGGAATAGAATGGAGCAGGAGCAGTATCAATGGTGGATCAAACGTGCAAAACATGCATTACAGTGGTGTGATGTTTTGCGAATTGATCATTTTCAGGGGTATTTATCTTACTACGCAATAGAAATTGATGGTGAAGCAAAAGATGGTCATTGGTGTGAGGGACCGGGCTTGAAACCATTCCACTATCTTGAAGAAGAAGTGAAAGATGTCGAAATGATTGTTGAGGATCTTGGCTATCTTTCTGATGAATTTAAACAAATGATTAAAGACAGTGGATATCCTGGCATGCGTATTCTGGAATATGCATTTGATCCAAACGATACATATTCTTTGTATATGCCTTTCCAGCATGAAAAAAACAGTGTTGTCTACATTGGAACACATGATAATGAAACATTGAAACAGTGGATCAAGGACAAGAATCAAAGTGAGCGTGTGAAACGTGCATGTGCGTATCTTGGATGCGATAAGGCTGGATTACAGGATGCAATGCTTCGCTGTCTGTATAGTTCTAGAAGTGACATTGCAATCGTGCAGATGCAGGATCTGCTGGGCAGTGATACACGTATGAATGATCCTGTAAAATACCAGGAAGCATGGTGCTATCGATGCGAAAAAGGCAGCTACAATCGTGCTTTAGCAAAGAAAATCAAGCAGATGATGCTTGTGTATGCTAGAAACAATTGGAATGTATCTCAATGAAATAATTATTGAATATTGTGAAAGTTAACCTGTAAACGCTTGTAAGTGAGAAATTGTTGTATTAAAATAAACCTAGTAAATGAATCAGGAGGAATTTTGAATGAAACAGATTTCAGTTACAGTGATTGACCCTGTTGGATTACATGCTCGTCCAGCTACAGTAGCAGTTAATGCAGCTAGCAAGTTCAAGTGTGAAGTTAAGGTTGCTTATAAGGGCCGTACAGTAAATATGAAGTCCATCATGGGCGTTATGTCATTAGGTATCCCTACACAGTCAGAAATTACAGTTTCTTGTGAAGGTGAAGACGAAGACGTAGCTGTCAAGACAATCGAAGATGTACTTCGTGCTCAAAAGGTAATTGCTTAATTAGTTAAGTATGAAAAGGGAGTAGCGTCTTGGCTGCTCCCTTTTTTCACAACTGCATGGTTGCAGCTCCATTATAAAAAGCTGATATTATTTTTATAATTGTAGAAAACGCTTACAGAAAGGTGGAAATAAATGACATATTTAGATGAATATAAAAGATGGAAAGAAACTGATCTTTTAGACATTGACTTAAACACAGAACTAGACGCAATTGCCTGTGATGATGATGCAATCAAAGAAAGATTCGCAGTGAGCTTACAATTTGGTACTGCTGGTTTAAGAGGTACATTAGGTGCTGGTACAAACCGTATGAATATCTGGGTCGTTAGACAGGCAACACAAGGTGTTGCTGAGTGGGTGAAGACACAAGGTGGAACACAAACCGTAGCTATTTCTTATGATTCAAGATTAAAGGGCTGGAATTTTGCGCGTGAAGCTGCTGGGGTACTTGCAGCGAATGGTATCAATGTTCGTATCTATGATGAATTAATGCCAGTTCCTGCACTATCTTTCGCTACAAGATATTACAAGTGTAATGCAGGTATCATGGTAACTGCTTCTCATAATCCGGCAAAATATAATGGATATAAGGCGTATGGACCAGATGGATGTCAGATGACAGATGATGCTGTTGCGGTTGTATATGATTCTATTCAGAAGACAGATGTATTGACTGGTGCAAAGTATATGCCATTCAGTGAAGGTGTTGAAAAGGATCTGATCAAGTTTGTTGGTGAAGATTGCAAGAATGGTTTATATGAAGCGATTGAAGCAAGACAAGTACGTCCAGGTCTTTGCAAGAGTGCTGGACTAAAACTCGTATATTCTCCATTGAATGGTACTGGTCTAGTTCCAGTAACACATGTATTAAAAGATATAGGAATTACAGATATTACAATTGTTCCTGAACAGGAATATCCAAATGGCTACTTCACAACATGTTCTTATCCAAACCCTGAAATCTATGCGGCAATGGAAAAGGGCGTAGAACTTGCGAAGAAAGTTGGTGCAGATCTTATGCTTGCAACTGACCCGGATGCTGACCGTGTTGGTATTGCGATGAAGTGTCCAGATGGAAGCTATGAACTTGTTTCTGGTAATGAAATGGGTGTTCTATTACTTGACTATATCTGTGCGGGTAGAATTGAAAAGGGAACTATGCCAGAAAATGCTGTCGCTGTTGAATCTATTGTTTCTACACCTCTTGCAGAAAAAGTTGCTGAACATTATGGTGTTGAATTAAGACATACATTAACTGGATTTAAGTGGATTGGTGATCAGATTGCTAAGCTTGAAGAAGCTGGTGAAGTGGATCGTTTCATCTTTGGATTTGAAGAATCTTATGGGTATTTAGCTGGACCATATGTTAGAGACAAAGATGCTATCATTGGTTCCATGCTGATTTGTGAAATGGCAGCATACTATAGAAGTATTGGTTCTTCCATCAAGCAGAGACTGGAAGAAATCTATGCACAGTATGGTCGCTACCTGAATCTTGTAGATGCATATGAATTCCCAGGCTTATCTGGAATGGATAAGATGGCTGGAATCATGAAGGGATTAAGAGAAAATGTTCCTGGTGAATTTGCTGGAAAGAAAGTTACAAAGGTGACTGACTATCTTGATACTGCTTCTACTGGTTTACCTAAATCTAACGTATTGAGATATGACTTGGAAGATGGATCTGTATTGATTGTTCGCCCAAGTGGAACAGAACCAAAGATCAAGACATATTTCACAACAAGCGGTGCAACTTTAGAAGAAGCACAGGCAAAGAAAGATGCTTTAACAGAAGCAATCAAGCCTATTCTTGCTTAATATACAAACCTGGTATTTTGCCAGGTTTTTTTGGAATTTCTTCAGTAGTTTTCATCCGAATTTTTTTATCTTAACAATTATATATTTGAAAATAAAGTCTGTTTCTTAGTGATAAATCACTGTATTCTAAAATTAAGGAAAGATAATTTATGATAGTTCCTTATTTGCATACACATCAACAAATAGTGAAGTCGAAAATTTTGCTGAGGAAAATGTCACAATTTTTATAACATCAGGTAATCATTATGAAAAAGCTGTTTTTGATACTTTGTGCTTTACTTATTTCAGGTTGCAATATGAGTAATAATACAAGTGAAGCTGAAATCATTGAAGAAAACTCTGTTGCTCCAAACATAATGGTAAATGATCATTTGTATCACTCTACTGGTGAATTATATGATGGTCGATTTTATATTGAAGCTAAGGAAGAAGATTATAATCTGCAATTTGAAGTAAATGGTACCATTACTTCTAGTGTAGAAGGATACGAATTACCTCGCGAAAATAATCAATCTAATTTTGGTGTTGGTTATGAATATCATATTGTCGATGCAGAAAATGTTCTTGTGAGGATTGAAGGTTTATGGATTAGGTATGAATGTGCAAATTCAACTGACTAGGTTTAATAATTGTTATGGCAATTAGAAATTTCACAGAAGATTTACATAAACATCGATTGTACTTCGATAAGGTTAACTATAGGTCCATGATAGTTCTCTAGAAATCTCAATCTTTAATTACATTCAATTTATAACATTTCGTTTTTTAGAATATGCATGTATGGTGGATGATGCATAGACAATCAGTTAAATCTCTACACAAAGCAATCAAGCCTATTCTTGCTTAATATACAAACCTGGTATTTTGCCAGGTTTTTTTGTTGCCTTGAATGTAATAGAATGTTGTTAGAAATGAGAGACTGATTTTATGAAAAAGACAAGAATTACATTCAATGCACCAGTGACATTGGGATTTGTGCTGCTTTGTTTTTTCACAACGCTTTTCGGTGTTTTATCTAGTGGAAAGATCACAGAAGTGTTTTTCATGACATATCATTCTTCATTGGGTAATTTCATGACATATGTCAGATTTTTTACACATGTATTAGGACATGAAGGATGGGAACATTTTATTGGCAATGCCTCGTACTTATTATTGCTGGGGCCAATGCTGGAAGAAAAGTATGGTTCAAAAACATTGTTAGAAGTCATTGGCATAACTGCCTTGGCAACAGGACTGATTAACTATGTATTCTTCTGGGATATTGCTCTTTGTGGTGCAAGTGGAGTTGTATTTGCGTTTATTGTGCTTTCTTCTTTTACAGAATTTAAGCAGGGAGAGATACCTTTAACATTTATATTGATCATGTTTTTCTTTGTTGGAGAACAGGTGTATGAGGCTTTTGCGGTGAATGATAATATTTCTAATATGGCACACATTGTTGGTGGAATTGTTGGTGCAGTTGTTGGTTATACATTAAATCGTAAGAAATTTTAAAATGACCTTTAGTCAATCTTGCAAACATGATAAAATATGAATACTTGTGAAAGGGGTATCATGAATAAGAATAAGATCATTGAAACCTTCCATGAAGGTCATTGTATTGAAGCATATCGATTGTTTGGCGCGCACATTGGAAAAGAAAATAATCAATCCGGGGTTCGCTTTACGGTATATGCGCCACATGCAAGAAGAGTATATGTTATCGGTAATTTTACAGAATGGGATGAACATCCAGTAGAAATGCAAAGAACAGATGCATTTGGAATCTGGAGTGTTTTTATCAATCATGTTTTTGAATGGGATTGTTACAAATATAAAATTGAAACAGGAAAAGGAGATATCCTGTATAAAGCGGATCCATATGCATTCTATTCAGAAACAAGACCAAATAATGCATCAAAGATTTATGACTTCAATGACATCCAGTGGACTGATGAAAAATGGATGCAGTCTAGAAACAAAAGTTTTAATCAGCCAGTCAATATTTATGAAGTATATGCTGGAGGATGGAAAAAACATGGCGAATATCCATATACATATCTAGATTTAGAAAAGGAATTGATTCCTTATGTCAAAGAAAAGGGATTTACACATATTGAAATGATGCCTTTGTGTGAATATCCATTTGATGGATCATGGGGATATCAGGCAAGTGGATACTATTCTTTGACGAGTCGGTATGGGAATCCAACAGAGTTTGCTTCTTTTGTGAATGCTTGTCATAGAGAAGGAATTGGCTTAATTATTGATATGGTTCCTGTGCATTTTGTCAAAGATGCATTTGGATTGATTGCATTTGATGGTGAGCCATTGTATGAATATGCTGATGCTGAAAATAGAGAATCTCAATGGGGAACAATGAATTTTAATCTCTGGAATGAAGAGGTACGTTCTTTTTTGATGAGTTCTGCATGTTTCTGGTGTGATGTATATCATATTGATGGAATTCGCGTGGATGCGGTGAGCAATCTGATTTACTGGGGCGGAAATAGTAATCGTGGTGTGAATCAAGGTAGTGTTGATTTTGTAAAAAGAATGAATTACTACTTGAACCGTGAATATCCTGGTGTGATGCTCATTGCGGAAGATAGTTCGGATTTTGCGAAAGTCACAGCATCAACATTAGATGGAGGTTTAGGATTTGACTATAAATGGGATCTTGGATGGATGAATGATACATTAAAATATTATTCTACAGATCCTTTGTATCGTGTATATGATCACCATCTGTTGACGTTTTCTATGCATTATTTTTACTCTGAGAAATTTATTCTTCCATTCTCTCATGATGAAAATGTACATGGCAAAAAAACAATCATTGATCGTATGTGGGGAGATTATGAAACAAAGTTTTCTCAGGCAAGAAATCTGTATGCATATATGTATGCACATCCTGGCAAGAAATTGAATTTTATTGGAAATGAAATTGCTTCGTTTAGAGAATTTGATGAAAAGAAAGAAATTGACTGGTTCTTGCTGGAGTATCCAAAACATAGAGCGTTTGCAAAATTCTTTTCAGATCTGAATCATATTTATTTGAAATATCCAGCATTGTATCAATATGACTATACATGTGGAAAAGGTTTTCAGTGGATCAATGCAGATAATGCGAAGCAGTCTGTATTTACATTTGTACGTGAAGATGATTCGCAATATATTGTCTGTGTAATGAACTGCAAGCCAGAATCGTATCCGCAATACGATGTTAAAGTACCACAAAATGGCGTATATAAAGAAATTTTAAATACAGAAGATGCGTTGTATGGGGGCTGTAATATGTGTAATAAAAAACCTCTGCATTCCATAGCTGATGGAAAACAGGGTGTATTTTCTTCGCATATTACGATACAATTAGCACCGTGGGCTACAATTTATTTTGTATGTGACAAAAAGGGAGATAAGAAAAAACATGTTTAAAAGTAAAGAAGAATTCAAAGAGCAGTACATAAGACGCCTTGTTGAAAGCTTTGGATGTGCCGTAGAGGATACACATCCAACAGAAAAATACATGGTCTTAGGCAAGATGGTTAGAGACTATGCAAATGTTAACTGGAAAGATACAAAATCTGCAATCAAGCATACACAGGCAAAGCAGATATATTATTTTTCTATTGAATTTCTGTTAGGCAAGATGCTGACAAATAACCTGAAGAATCTTGGTATCTATGACATGGTCGTAGATGGACTCAAAGAATTAGGTATTGATTATAATGAACTTGCATCATTGGAATTGGATCCAGGTCTTGGAAATGGTGGTTTAGGCAGACTTGCTGCATGTTTCATGGATTCAGGTGCATCTTTAAACCTTCCATTGAATGGTAACTGTATTCGTTATCGTTCTGGTTTGTTTGAACAGCAGATCAATGAAGCTGGTGAACAGGTGGAATTGCCTGACTACTGGATGCGTTATGGAAATCCATGGGAAATCCGTAAACCTAAGCATGCGGTAGAAGTCGAATTCTATGGTCATATTGATTCCTGGTATGATGAAGATGGAACAATGCATTTTGAGCACCGTGATTCTACAAAGGTCATGGCAGTTCCATATGATATGGCACTCATTGGAGCAAATACAATTTTTACAAATACATTAAGACTTTGGTCTGCTGAACCAGCAAGCAAACCTATGTATATGTCTGAAAGAGATTATCTGTCTCTTGTTGATGATATTTGTTTAAAACTATATCCTGATGATTCTACTGAAGAAGGCAAGTATCTTAGATTGATGCAGGAATACTTCTTTGTATGTGCAGGTATTCATTCTGTTGTGGAATCTCATTTGAAACAGTATCCTTCATTGAAAAATTTAGGTGAAAAGATTGCAATTCAGATGAATGATACACATCCTGTATTAGTGATTCCTGAATTAATGAGAGTATTGATGGATGAATATCATTTCTCATGGGATGAAGCAAGTGCAATTGTAAAGGAAACCTGTGCATATACAAACCATACAGTTATGTCTGAAGCATTGGAAAAATGGCCGATGGATTATATTCGTAACCTGCTTCCACGTATTGCCATGATCATTGAAGAAATTGATCGCCGTTTCACACAGTATGTCTGGGAACATTGCAATGGTGATCAGGGAATGGTTGAAAGAGTACGTGTGATCCAGAATAACACAGTACATATGGCAAATCTTGCTATTGTTGGCTCTCATTCTATCAATGGTGTTGCCAAGATCCATTCCGAAATCCTGAAAGATGATTTATTCAGAGACTTCTATCAGTTATTCCCAGAACGTTTCTCTAATAAGACAAATGGTATTACGCCAAGAAGATGGATGCTGTATAACAATCCACAGGAAAAGAAGTTCTTAGATGAATTGATTGGCAAGAAATATGAAGTTGACTTCAAAAAGTTTGAAGATTTAATGAAGTATGTAGATGATCCAGCAACACAGGATGCATTCTTGAAAGTCAAGCAGGAAAGAAAAGAAATTCTTGCGAAGTATATTGAAGAAAAGACAGGTATTGTTGTTGATCCAGCTTCTATCTTTGATTCCCAGGCAAAACGTTTACATGCATACAAGAGACAGCTTCTGAATGTCATGAATATCATTTACCGCTATCAGAGAATCAAGTCTGATCCAAATTACCGTATGCAGCCACATACATATTTATTTGCGGCTAAGGCAGCAGGTGCATATACATTTGCTAAGAAAGTTATCAAACTGATTAACTGTGTTGCAAAGGTTGTGAATAATGATCCTGATGTAAATGGCATGATCAAGGTTGTATTCTTGCCTAACTATTGCGTTACGATGAGTGAAATTCTAGTTCCTGGTACAGATGTATCTGAGCAGATTTCTACTGCAGGTAAAGAAGCAAGTGGTACTGGTAACATGAAGTTCATGATGAATGGTGCAATTACACTTGGAACATTAGATGGTGCCAATGTGGAAATTGATGCACTTGTTGGTAGAGATAACGATGTCATTTTTGGTCATACAGTAGAAGAACTTAGTGATATGAAGTACAGCTATCGTGCACAGTCATACATTGACGGTGATGAAAGAATCGCAAATGTATTGAGATCTCTTGTTGACTGCACTTGGAGTTCTGATCCAGATGACTTCACATTGATCTTGAATGAAATCAAGAATAAGAATGATGAATTCTTTGTATTGGCAGACTTTGATGCTTATGTAAAAGCACAGGAAAAAATTGAAGAATTATATCAGGATAAACATCAATGGGCTAAAATGTGCTTAGTCAATATTGCGAAGAGCGGATATTTCTCAAGTGATAGAACAATTGGAGAATACGCAGAAGATATCTGGAACGCTGAACCATTGAAATTTTAAAAAAAATATGGCACCATTAATGGTGCCTTTTATTTTGGAAAATCAATAAAAATAGTGGAGGGATCTATGCCAGCAATGCATGCTTATCTGGATGATTTTGGGAAAATCACAATCTGGATGAATAAAAATTTTTATGGTGGAAGAAGCGATTATTTTAGTCTAGTTGAAGGTAGTTCTTCACAGGATCTAGTTGTGGTCAATGCGGAAGAACATGATACAAAAATGAAATATGTTCTAACATGTCCTGCAGATGGAACATTTGGAAAAGACTATAAAATACGTGAATCTCATGGATTGATGGTTCCTTTGCAAATTAGAAATATTGTATCAACAGATGAATTCAACCGTATGTTCTATTATGGTGGAGATGATCTAGGATCTATTTACCATCCAACACATACTGATTTTGCTTTGTGGGCTCCGACGGCAGTATCTGTTACTTTACATATTCATAGGAATAAGAAAGTTGATTCTTATCCAATGAAAAGAAGTGACCACGGTGTATGGAGGATGCGCGTGGAAGGGGATCTTTCACATGCTTTGTATTGTTACTTTGTTGAAAGAAATGGATGCGTTGTTAGATCTTTAGATCCATATGCATTGAGCAGTAATGGAAATGGGCAGTATAGTGCTGTTATTAATGAAGAATTATTGAAAAAAGTTCCTTTTGTGAAACCTGAGGGAAAAGTT
This sequence comes from Bulleidia sp. HCP3S3_C9, assembly GCF_052064035.1. NCBI lineage: Bacteria > Bacillati > Bacillota > Erysipelotrichia > Erysipelotrichales > Erysipelotrichaceae > Bulleidia > Bulleidia sp. HCP3S3_C9. The sequence goes on from NZ_JBQHWJ010000033.1 coordinate 10,027, forward strand.
TGCGGTACAGATGCAATTTTGTATGAAGCAAATGTTAGAGACATGACAAGTTCTTGTCTTACAGGAACAAAAACAAATGGAAAGTATGTTTCTTTATGTGAAGACCATACACAATATGATTGCTTTCCTACAGGCTTGAATTATCTGGCTGGTTTAGGCGTAACGCATATTCAATTGATGCCTGTACATGATTATTGTACGGTGGATGAATTTCACCCAGAAAAGAATTACAACTGGGGATATGATCCAATGCAGTACTTATCATTGGAAGGCAGCTATTCTTTAAATCCAGATGATCCATATTCTCGTATGAAAGAAATGAGAGAACTTGTTTCTACATTTCATAAAAAAGGAATGCGTGTGAACTTGGATGTTGTATTTAATCATACATATGATGTCGATAGTTGCTGCTTTAACTGTGTCATGCCATATTACTATTATCGTTATAATGAAGGTGGTTTCTTATCCAATGGATCTTTCTGTGGAAATGATTTTGCTTCTGATAAACCAATGGCAAGAAAATATCTGTTATATGTAATTTCGAAGATGATGGATCTATATGATGTAGATGGCTTTCGATTTGACTTGATGGGTATTTTAGATGTGGAAACAATGAATGCAATCAAGGAAAAAGGCAAAAAGAAGAAAGCTGATTTCATGGTATATGGTGAAGGGTGGGACCTTCCAACAATGCTTGATTACAAGAAGAAGGCAAGTATCATGAATCAGAATGTCATGCCTGAAATTGCACACTTTAATGATTACTTCAGAGATGTTGTAAAGGGAAAAACAAGTGATGATCAGAAATACAGTAAAGGATATATTACTGGTGATACAGAACATGCTTTTTCTTTCCTTTCCGCAATTACTGGAAATGTGATGGGTGATCCTTTGTTTAAGCGCTTTGAACAGCCAGATCAAACAATCAATAATATCGAAACACATGATAATTCTACAAGCTGGGATAAGATGCATGCCTGTTGTAACAATGAAGATCGTCAGACGCGTAAAGAACGTCAGAAAATGATGATCTTGACGACGTTGATTTCTCAGGGAATTCCATTCCTGCATGCTGGATGTGAATTCTGTGGAACAAAGAATGATGATTCTAACTCTTATAATGCTCCTGATAAAATTAATCAGATGGATTGGGAAAGAGCGGTGTTCTACTCTGATATTATTGAATATACAAAAAAATGTATTTCATTAAGAAAAGAATATAAACAGTTCCGCTTACATACAACAGAAGAAATCATGGAACATGTCAAAGTGAATGTGAGTGAAGGTGGAATTGTATTCTATGATATTTTTATGAAAGATGAAGAGCATCATATTGATGCTATTCGCTGTATCTTTAATCCATCCTACAATGGAAGAGAATATGATTTTGAACCAGACTGGAAATGTATTTTTGATGAATATGGACAGGCACATGAAGAACATGGAACACATGTGGAAGTTCCAGCATTATCCATTCGTATATTTGCGAGAATTGCATAGAAAGAACTCTAAACGAGTTCTTTTCATTTGCTTTGTATGATAGTAAGATATCAATAAGGTTCAGGAGAGAAAAACAATTATGACAAATAAAAAATATGATGTTGTTGCTTTAGGGGAATTATTGATTGATTTTACAGAAAATGGACTCAGTGAACAAGGAAATCCTCTTTTAGAAGCAAATCCAGGTGGAGCACCTTGCAATGTTTTAAGCATGCTTCAGAAACTGGGAGATAAAACAGCTTTTATTGGAAAAGTTGGAAATGATGGCTTCGGTCATTTATTAACAAAAGCAGTGCAGGAACAAGGAATTGATACAACAGGTCTTGTGTATGACAATGATGTGCATACAACATTGGCGCTTGTTTTAAAGAAGGAGAATGGTGACCGTGATTTTGCATTCTATCGTAATCCAGGTGCTGATATGAATCTAAAGGAAGAAGAAGTCAATGAATCATTGATTGCTTCTAGTTCTATTTTTCACTTTGGTACATTGTCTTTAACAGATGAATCTGTGAAAAAGGCAACACAGAAAGCAGTTAAAGTGGCAAAAGAAAATGGATTAACAATTACATTTGACCCAAACCTGAGAGAACCATTATGGAGATCTCTAGAAGAAGCACATGAACAGGTTGCCTGGGGTTTACAACAGGCTGATGTTGTGAAGATTTCTGATAATGAAATTACATGGTTTACAGGAATGGATAATTATGATGAAGGGATTGCATTCTTACAGAAAGAGTATCCAAATCTGAAACTGATCTGCTTATCTATGGGTGGAGATGGCTCTAAGGCTGTATATCGTGATATCCATGTTGAATATCCTGCTTTTCTGCAGGAAGCAACCATTGAAACAACAGGTGCAGGGGATACGTTCTGTGCATGTATGATTCATACAGTGCTAGAAAATGGTATTGATCATTTAGATGAAGAAAAGCTGAAAGAAATGTTGAAGTTTGCCAATGCAGCAGCTTCCCTCGTCACAACAAAGAAGGGTGCATTGCGTGTTATGCCAACAAAAGAAGAAGTGGAAACTTTTATTGAAAACTTCAAGAGATAATTTATGAAACAGGAAACAATTGATAGAATACGTAAATTTGTTAAAGATAGAGACTGGGCGCAATTTCATACAGAAGAAAATCTGGCAAAATCGATTGCGATAGAAGCAAGTGAATTACTGGAATGTTTTCAATGGAGCAGTGAATATGATGAACAACATGTCAAAGAAGAATTGGCTGATGTCATTATTTATTGTCAGGATCTATTGGATCGTATGCATATAGATGTTGATGAAATCGTGAATATGAAAATGGATATGAATGAAAAGAAGTATCCAGTAGAAAAAGCATGTGGAAATGCTAAGAAGTACACGGAGTTATAGGAATGTATTTATTTTTAGATGTAGATGGTTTATACAATGCATTTCAGCATTTTGGATTATTAGGAGAGTAAAATGAAAAAACTGGTGAATGGAATTCTAGGATTATTTTTAATGATTTCTAGTATATTGACACCAATTCATGCGGAAGAATCATTTTCAGATTTTGAAGATGAGTTATTTCAAGAAATGATGTCTGAAGACTACACAACACTTCATTTTTCATTGCGTGATTATCAAAAATATGGCATTGAAAAGCCTGATGTAAATATCGGAGATGCTTCCTGGGATGATTATGAAGATAGTGTTGAAGATTGTGACGAATATTTGAAGAAGCTGCAATCTTTTGACTATGATTCTTTATCTGAAACAGAACAGAAAGATTATCGTACGATTGCATTTTATCTTGAAAGAAATAAAGAATTAAATTCTTACCCATATTTTGACTGGGCATTTAATAGTGCTGAAGGTGTAATTGATAATTTATTAACGACATTCACTGAGTTTGTTTTTTATGAAAAAGAAGATATTGATGATTATCTTACAACACTTGCTTCTGTGCCTGCGTATTTGGATCAATGTTTAGAAAATACAAAGAAACAGGCTGCAAAAGGGTATTTTTTAACAGATGCAATGTTAAAGGCGACAGAAGATGCAATTGAAAAGTTTGTAGATAAAAAAGATGATAATGAATTGATCAAGATCTTTGATGAAAATATTGATGCATTTGATGGAATGAGTGCAGAAGAAAAAGAAGCATATAAAAAGAAGAATCAAGAAATTGTCTTGAATGCATATATTCCTTCTTATGAAAAAGTCGCAGAAGAATTACAGAAGTTGAAAGGCTCAAGAAAGGCTGACTATAACGTTAGTTCTTTAGATGGCGGCAGTGAATACTACGCTGCATTAGCGAGATATAAAACAAGTATAGATGCGGATGTAGAAACAATTCTGGATATCTGTACACAATACATTGAAAAAAGTGTAGATGAATTGTATGACATTATGCAGAATCACAGTGAAGTTACAGAAGAAACGCTTGATTTTGATAGTGCAGAAGATGTGCTTTCTTATCTGGAAGGGCATTTAGATGCATTTCCTGTATTGGATAAAGTGTATTACAACGTACAATATCTTGATCCTAGCGTTGCCAACGACAGTATCGTTGCCTACTATTTGAGTCCTCCTGTAGATGATATGAGAGATAATGTCATCAAAATCAATGGTAATAATGTGAGTGATGTGATTGATTTATATACAACACTTGCTCATGAAGGATTTCCAGGACACTTATATCAGACAAACTACTATATCCAGCAGCAGCCATCATTGCTTCGTACGCAGTTAACAATGATGGGATATCAAGAAGGCTGGGGTATGTTTGCGGAAGGACAGGCATTACATGTATCTGGCTTGAGTGAATACGCAAGTGAATATCAGAAAATCAATATTGAATTGAATTATGTTTTATCTGCGGCGGTAGATCTGGGAGTAAATGGTTTAGGCTGGTCAACAAAAGATGTATCTAAGTACCTGGATCGTTTAGATTTGAACGGCAGTATTGCGAAAGATCTTTATGATTTTGCAACGCTGCAGCCAGGAACAATCTTGCCGTATGGTGTTGGTATTGCAATGTTTGAACTGCTGGAAAATAAAGCAAAGAATGCATTAGGAAATAATTTTGATCAAAAAGCATTCAATGAAGTCTTGTTGAATGATGGAAATCGCCCATTTGAAGTTGTTGAAGAGGATGTGAATGCATATTGTGGTATTGATGAAAATGATGAAAACAATATTATTTCTCATCGTTCTAATAACAAAGAGACACCAGTGAAAGATGATGTGAACTGGCTGCTGTATGGTGCGTGTGGATGTGGAATCATTGTCATTGGTGCAATGGGCGTGATTCTATATGTTAAATCTAGAAAGGATGATCCGTTTCAATCATGATTCATAATACATGGTGGCCTTTTTTACAAGAAGAATGGAAGCAGCCATACTTCCAGCAGTTAAGTGCGTTTCTTCATGAAGCGTACGCAACAAAAACGATTTTTCCTCCAAAAGCAAAAGTATTTTCTGCTTTTGAAGTTTGTGACTATCCTGATGTGAAGGTTGTGATTCTGGGACAGGATCCTTATCACGAAGTGAATCAGGCACATGGAATGTGTTTTTCTGTCAATCCTGGTGTGAAGATTCCTCCTTCTCTTGTGAATATTTATAAAGAGCTGCATGATGATCTTGGCTGTTATATTCCAAATAATGGATATTTAATGCCATGGGCAAAACAAGGTGTATTCCTTTTGAACACGGTTATGAGTGTTGAAGAAGGAAAAGCAAATTCTCATGCAAATAAAGGATGGGAAATCTTTACTGATCATACAATTCAGAAAATTAATGAAAAAGAAGATCCAGTTGTATTTATGCTTTGGGGTAGAAATGCTAGAAATAAAGCAAGTATGATTGATCGTAACAAACATCTTGTACTAGAGTGTGCACATCCATCGCCATTATCTGCGTATCATGGTTTCTTTGGATGCAGACATTTTTCACAGGCAAATGCATTTTTAGTACAGCATGGAAAGGAGCCAATCCATTGGCAAATCGAGAATCTATAAATGAAGAATGGGTCATGAGCAGGAGAAATTTAAATCATGGTCTTTCTCCTTTGCAATCTACTTTGGAATCTATTGGAAATCCACAGAATACATATCGGTGTATTCATGTTGCAGGTACAAATGGAAAAGGGAGTACATGTAATTATCTGAAAGATATTCTTGTTTCACAAGGGTACAAAGTGGGTATGTTTACTTCTCCACATTTAATGACGCATCGTGATCGTATTCGCATCAATGATTCCTATATTTCAGAAGATGCATTTCATGCATATTTGATGAAATATTATGATGTCATTGTAGAAAAACAGTTAGGAATGTTTGAGATTGATACATTGATTGCATTCCAGTGGTTTTTTGATGAAAAGGTAGATTACGCAATCATAGAAACAGGTTTGGGAGGCAGATTAGATAGTACAAATCTCATTGCACGTCCTGAACTTTGTATTATTACAAGTATTGGTTTTGATCATATGGCATTTCTTGGTACAAGAATTGAACAGATTGCGTATGAAAAAGCAGGAATCATTCAATCATATACGCGATGTTTGATTGGACATTTAAGTGAAAAAGCAAGAAAAGTCATTTCTTATCATGCATATAGAAAACATGCACGTGTGATTTCATTAGAAAGCTATGGCATTCGTAACAATGGTGTATTAGAATATAATCATACAGAATATTCATTATCTACAATTGCACTGTATCAGTTCCATAATGCAGCTCTGGCATTGAAGGCAGCTCAACTTTTAGGCGTTGCTATTCAACAGAAAAATGTAAAAGAAGCAGTTGAGCATAGCCAATGGAGGGGCAGATTTGAAACAATAAGTAAAGATCCATTGATCATCATTGATGGTGCACACAATGAACAAGGTATCAGAGCATTGTGTGAATCAATGAAACAATTACCTTCACCTGTAACTTGTGTATTTTCTGCTTTGAAAGATAAGCAGGTACATGAAATGGCAGGTCTTTTAAAAAGAAATTGCGAAACATTGATCATTACAGAGTTTCAAAATGAAAGAGCAGATACAGCAGAAGATTTATATGTAAAAGATGCAATCATTGAAAAAGATTACAAAAAGGCAATTTCAAAGGCAAAACAAATAAATTGCAATGGATCAATTGTAATTACAGGCAGTTTATACTTCATATCCATTGTAAGAAATTTGTTGATTCATTCTGAAACTTTTAATGAAAATTTACAATAATCATTAAATTAATTTAGATAATGTATTATAATGTAAGCGTTAACAAACGATAGAAATCAGGAGGTAATCATAATGAGAGCAAATAACATGGCAGCGATGATTCTTGCTGGCGGCAGAGGCAGTCGTTTGCATGAGCTGACCAAAAAAGTAGCGAAACCAGCCGTTCATTTTGGCGGCAAGTATCGTATTATCGACTTTCCACTTAGTAACTGTGCAAATTCAGGGATTTCAACAGTAGGTGTATTAACACAGTATGAATCTGTTTTATTGAATGCATATGTTGCGAAAGATCAGTTCTGGGGTATAGACACAAACAATGGTGGTGTCTATGTATTAACGCCAAGAGAAACAGACGATAAAGGTCTAGATGTATTTAGAGGAACTGCTGATGCGATTACTCAGAATATTGACTTCTTAGATAGTATTAATCCAGAATATGTTTTAATTCTTTCAGGTGACCATATTTACAAGATGAACTATGAAAAGATGCTTGCTTATCATCAAAGAAAGCAGGCAGATGCAACAATTGCGGTATTACAGGTAACACTCGAAGAAGCTACACGTTTCGGTATCATGAACTGTGATAAGGATGACATGATTGAAGAGTTCGAAGAAAAACCTGCACATCCAAAGAGCAACCTTGCATCTATGGGTATCTATATTTTCAACTACAAGACATTACGTAAGTATTTATTGCAAGATGATAAGAATCCTGATTCTTCTCATGACTTTGGTAAAGATATCATCCCTACATATTTGAATGATCATAGAAGACTTGCAGCATATCGTTTCAAGGGTTACTGGAAGGATGTTGGTACAGTTGATTCTCTATGGGAAAGTAACATGGATCTATTGGAATCCAATAACCAGTTAGATCTTGGTGATCAAGGATGGAAGATCTATACAGAAAACATTAACTCATTACCAACGTATATTGGTGATGAAGCAAAGATCAATAATGCGTATATTACACAGGGTTCTATTGTTTTAGGTGAAGTTAAGAATTCTGTTATTGGTACAGGCGCTGAAATTGGCAAGGGGGCCAAGGTCGTAGATTCTGTTATTCAGCCAGGTGCAAAGATTGGTGAAGGTGCAAAGGTTACACGTTGCATCGTTGCTGATAACGTAGAAGTTGCACCAGGTGCAGTACTTGGATCAAGTAAATCAGAACACATTGATCTTGTGGCTAAAAAGTACGCTGAGTAAGGAGAATCGATATGAAAGCATTAGGAATTATTTGTTTTGAAAATTCTCAAGCCAACGTAGGTGGTTTGGATGATTATAGACCAGTACCTGCCATTTCATTTTTAGGAAGATATAGAATCATTGACTTTATTCTTTCTAACATGACAAACTCTGGTATTGATAATGTTCATGTATATTGCAAGGAAAAACCTCGTAACTTATTTGATCATCTTGGAGCTGGACAGCAATACAATATCAACTCTAAGCGTGGACAATTAAGAATTCTCTATGGTGAAAAATCATTCTCTGCAGAAGTATATAACAATGATATTGCAAACTATATGTTAAATATGCAGTACATTGAAGAAGACAGCAATCCATATGTGATTGTTGCTCCAAGTTACTTTATTTATAGCTTGGATTTCACTAATGTTCTTCAGCAGCATATTGAATCCAAGAGTGATATCACAGTTCTTTATACAAACACAAGTGAAGCAAAAGAGCACTTCCTTGACTGTGATACATTAACAATGGACAAGGATAAGAGAATCACAGAAATTGGACACAATCGTGGCAAGAGAAAAAATGCATCTATTTCATTAGAAGCATATGTATTAAGCAAAAAGTTATTTATCGATCTTGTCAAGAAGGCTTCAGAAACATCTTCGTTGTACTGGTTCAGAGATATTCTCAATGATTCTTTAGAAGAATTGACAGTTACAGGATATGGCATCAAGGGATTTGTTGGGTGCATTAACTCATTGAGTGAATATTTCCGTATTACAATGGCTTTGAGTGATCGTGCAACAGCGAAGGGACTATTCAAGCCTGGATGGCCAATTTATACACAGACAAACGATTCTGCACCAACAATTTATGGAAAGACATCTGATGTCTGTGGAAGTGTCATTGCGAATGGATGTGTGATTGAAGGAACAGTTGCAGATTCTGTTGTTTCTCGTAATGTAACGATTCGCAAGGGGGCAATCATTAAGAATTCTATTATTCTTCCAGGTGCTTATATTGGTGAAAATGCTAAACTGGATCATGTGATCGTTGATAAGTATGCCATTATTCACCATGTAAAAGAACTTAAGGGTACTGCAGAAGAACCAGTATACGTTAAGAGAAGAGACCGTATTTAAAGGAGATTGTTTATGGGAAGATCAATTCTTTTCGTGGCAGGTGAAGGGCTGCCATTCGTAAAAACTGGAGGATTGGCAGATGTCATTGGTGCTTTACCAAAGGCACTTGTACAAAAAGGACACGATGCTAGAGTTGTCCTTCCTCTATACAGTAAGATTATTGAAAAGCATTATGACAAGCTGGAAAGACTTGGAACAATTCAGATTCATTCTGGATGGATTGACCAGCCAGCAACATATTACAAAGCAGAAGCAGATGGCGTAATTTACTACTTTGTAGAACATCAGGGATATTTTGAAAGAGAAGGATTGTATGGCTATGTAGATGATGGTGAACGTTTTGCCTTCTTCCAGCGTGCAGTTCTGGATATGATTTATTTCATCGACTGGTGGCCAAACATCATTCATTCTAATGACTGGCAGACAGGTATGATTCCATTGATGGCACATGCATGTTATGCAGATGATTATCGTTATCAGTCTATTAAACATGTATATACGATTCATAACATGGCATTCCAGGGTAACTTTGGTGTTGATATGCTTCCTACATGTCTTGGATTGGATTACAGCTACTTCGATGATGGATCTATCAAGTTTGATACTGGAATTTCATTTATGAAGGCAGGTATCGTATATGCTGATAAGATTACTACGGTTTCCCCAACATATTCCAATGAAATCTTGACAGAGACATATGGTGAAAGAATGGATGCTGTACTGCGTTATCGTAGAGGTGATTTGTGGGGTATTGTAAATGGTATTGACACAGATCTATGGAATCCAAAGACAGATAAGCTGCTTGCCAAGAACTTTGATGTGAAGAGCTATGCTTCTGGCAAGAAAGCAAATAAGCTTGCTTTACAGAAGAAGCTAGGACTCGAAGAAACAGACAAGAAGCCATTGATTGGTCTGGTATCTAGACTGACAAATCAAAAGGGCGTTTACATGATTACGGATCGTATTCGTGAAATCATGGGAATGGATGTTCAGTTTGTTGTTCTTGGAACAGGTGAAGCAAATGCTGAAAATGCATTCAAGTGGATGGAACAGGAATATAAGGGACAGGCAGTCTACTATTGTGGATACAATGAAGATCTTGCACATTTGATTTATGCTGCGAGTGACTTGTTCCTGATGCCTTCTTTATATGAGCCATGTGGTATTGGACAACTTATTGCAATGCATTATGGTGCATTACCTGTTGTTCGTGAAACTGGTGGTTTGAAGGATACTGTACAGCCATTTAACCAATATACTGGTGAAGGAAATGGATTCTCATTCTGGGCTGCAAACGCAGATGATATGATCTACACACTCAGATGGGCTGTTGAACAGTACAATACAAATAAGCCAGGATGGAAAGGCTTAGTGAAGAGTGCTATGACAACAGATGTATCTTGGAACCAGTCTGCTGGTGTATATGAACAGTTGTACTATGAAATCTGCAACTGGCCAGACGAATAAAATTGAAGCAAAATAGAGACTATGACGATTGGTTGTAGTCTCTTTTAAATTTGAAAAGGCTTTCAGAAACAGGAGGCATGAATGAAAAGTGATATGAATGAAAAAAATTCGTGAATTATTACACAAAATTTGTTTTTTTGTGTTTTTTTTCAAGACTAGTGGGTGGTATAATGATGGCAGAAATTAGGAGGAATTTTTTTACATGTCTAAGATTACAGTAAAAGATCTTGATGTTAGAGGTAAGCACGTTATTGTTCGTGTAGACTTCAACGTTCCACACAAAAATGGTGTGATTACTGATGATAATCGTGTCAGAGCTGCACTGCCAACGATTAACTATTTAACAGAAAATGGAGCTAAGGTTTTATTACTTTCTCACTTAGGAAAGATTAAGACAGAAGAAGATAAGGCTAAGAATGATATGAGCATTGTTGCTGATTGCTTAGCTGGACTACAGAGCGCTCCTGTAAAGTTTGTTAACGCAACACGTGGTGAAGAACTTGAAGCTGCTGTTAAGGCTCAGGAAGATGGTTCTATCGTTCTTATGCAGAACACTCGTTATGAAAAGGGTGAATCCAAGAATGATCCTGAATTAGGTAAATATTGGGCATCTTTAGGTGACTTATTCGTAGAAGATGCATTCGGTTCTGTTCATAGAGCTCATGCTTCTACAGTAGGTATTCCAAGCAACTTGCCAGAAGGCTGCGCTGCTGTTGGTTTCCTTGTTGAAAAGGAACTCAATGTACTAGGTGGTGCATTAAATGATCCTAAGAGACCATTCGTTGCTATTCTTGGTGGTGCTAAGGTTTCTGATAAGATCGGTGTTATTGAAAACCTGTTAAAGATTGCTGATAAGGTATTGATCGGTGGCGGTATGTCTTATACATTCTCTGCTGCTGTTGGCGGCAAGATTGGTGATTCTTTATTAGAAGCTGATAAGGAAGACCTCGCTAAGGAATTCATGGAAAAGGGTGCAGGAAAGTTATTCCTTCCTGTAGATACAGTTGAAGCTAATGCATTCGACAACGCTACAGATATCAAGACAGTCAAGTCTGGTGCAGTTGATGATGGCTACCAGGGTCTCGATATTGGTGCAGAAACAGTTGCATTATTCACTAAGGAATTAGAAGGTGCTAAGACTGTATTCTGGAATGGACCAATGGGTGTATTCGAAAAGCCTGAATATGCAAACGGTACAATTGAAGTTTGTAAGGCAATCGCTTCTCTTGAAGGTGCTACTACAATTATTGGTGGTGGTGACTCTGCAAGTGCAGCTAAGAACCTCGGATTTGCTGATAAGTTCTCTCACATCTCTACAGGTGGTGGAGCTTCTCTAGAATTCATGGAAGGAAAGGAGTTACCGGGTGTAGCAATCATCCCGGAGAAGTAATATAGACATGACAAGAAAACCAATTATCTTCGGAAACTGGAAAATGAACAAGACACCTAGCGAAGCAAAAGAATTCTTCGAAGGTATCAAGGGTTATGTAACAGGTGATGAAGCTGCTGAATACGGAATCGGCGCTCCATATGTTGATTTAGCAATTGCCGTTGAAAATGCTGGTGCAATCAAGGTTGCTGCTGAAAACTGCAATGAATTAGATTCAGGTGCATACACTGGTGAAGTTTCTGTACCAATGCTTAAGGAAGTTGGTATTACATACTGCATCATTGGTCACTCTGAAAGAAGAGAATACTATGCTGAAACTTCTGCACATTGTGCAGCTAAGGCTAAGAGATTATTTGCTGCTGATATTACACCTATTCTTTGTGTAGGTGAAACTGAAGCTGAATATGATGCTGGCAAGACAGCTGAAGTAGTATCCACAGAAATCAAGGAATCTCTTGAAGGTTTAACAAGTGATGAAGTTTCTAGACTTGTTATCGCTTATGAACCAATCTGGGCTATTGGTACTGGTAAGTCTGCTGACGTTGAAACAGCTGAAAAGTGCTGCAAGCTCGTTAGAGAAACAGTTAAGAGCCTTTATGATGAAGCTACAGCTGAAGCTGTACGTATTCAGTATGGTGGTTCTGTAAAGCCAAACAACATTAAGGAATATATGGCTTGTGAAGACATCGATGGTGCATTAATCGGTGGTGCTTCCTTGAAGGTTGATTCATTCAAGGAATTAGTTGACGCAACTAAGTAAGATTTCAAAGAGTAAATCTCTTGAAATATATAGGTAATCATAGGAGGAAATTATAAGATGCCTAATTTTGTAGATCCAATTGCTGAAGTACACGCACGTGAAGTTTTAGACTCTCGTGGTAACCCAACAGTAGAATGTGAAGTAACAACTGAATCCGGTGCATGGGGACGCGCAATCGTTCCATCAGGCGCTTCCACAGGTGAAAGAGAAGCTCTCGAACTTCGTGATGGCGACAAGGATAGATTTGATGGAAAGGGAACATTAAAGGCTGTAGCTAACGTTAACGAAAAGATTGCTCCAGCTGTTCTCGGACTAAACGTATTTGATCAGGCTTTGATCGATAAGACAATGCTCGATCTCGATGGTACAGAATTCAAGAGCAACCTCGGTGCTAACGCTACATTAGCTGTATCCTTAGCTTCTGCTAGAGCTGCTGCTGATTCTTGTGGTCTTCCACTTTACAAGTACATCGGTGGTACAAACGGTAAGGTATTACCAGTTCCAATGATGAACGTATTAAATGGTGGTTCTCATGCTGATAGTACAGTTGACTGCCAGGAATATATGTTAATGCCTGTTGGTGCTAAGTCCCTTCACGAAGCAGTTCGTATGGGTGCTCAGACTTTCCACGCTCTTAAGAAGGTTCTTAAGAAGTATGGTTATGACACAGGTGTAGGTGATGAAGGTGGATATGCTCCTTCTTCATTAGCTAATGGTTCTGGACCACTTGAAGAACTCAAGAATGAAGGACCTCTAGAACTCATGAAGGAAGCTGTTGAAGCTGCTGGCTTCAAACTTGGTGAAGATATCTGCTTCGCTATGGACCTTGCTTCTAGTGAATTCTACAATCCTGAAACAGGTAAGTATGAACTTTCTAAGTCCGGTCAGGGTGAAAAGACTTCTGACGAAATGATCGACATGATCGAAGAATGGACAAAGAAGTATCCATTAATCTCCATCGAAGATGGTCTTGCTGAAAATGACTGGGATGGATGGAAAAAGTTAACTGAAAGACTTGGTGACAAGGTTCAGTTAGTTGGTGATGACTTATTCGTTACAAACACAACATTCATCAAGAAGGGTATCGAACTTGGTGTTGCTAACTCTGTATTGATCAAGGTTAACCAGATTGGTACATTAACAGAAACACTCGATGCTATCGAAATGGCTAAGGAAGCTCAGTATACAGCTGTTGTTTCCCACCGTTCTGGTGAATCTGAAGACAGCACAATCGCTGATCTCGTAGTTGGTGTCAATGCAGGACAGATCAAGACAGGTTCTATGAGCCGTACAGATCGTATTGCTAAGTACAACCAGTTAATGAGAATTGAAGAAGAACTCGGTGATGTAGCTGAATTCCGTGGAAGAAAAGCTTTCTACAACGTTAAGGCTCTTTCTTCAGCTGAATAATTCTATTTCGGATCTATGAGATGCTTATCCTTTGGGTAAGCATCTTTTTTGGGTGTGCCGGGCATGGCGCTAATTCAGTCAGAGATAAACTGACCACAGGTCTTTACCGCCAAGTGTAGTAAACCACAAGCTGTTGGCAGTGATGCCATGAGTGAAGGAA
>NZ_JBQHWJ010000034.1:0-24111 GCF_052064035.1 Bulleidia sp. HCP3S3_C9
TATACTTTTACCTCGCAGTTAAAGTGTATATCCAGCAATATGATTTTATTGTACTAAAAAGCGGACACTAAAGAGATTTCTGAACTTTTTTGAATCAGGTGGTCAGTTATGATTATTTTCAAAATAAAAAAACAAGTGAATTTCACTTGTTCATCGATTACAGCTTTAGATATTTCATTAATCGTTGTAAGTGTTCTGTGAATTCATTAAACTGTTGATCTGTTTTAATGCTTCCAGAAAAGTTTGTTTCATAATATAGAAATTCAACAGTAACATTAAAAAAATCAGCAATTTTAAATGCAAGATCTACGCCTGGTACTTGAATCCCATTTTCAATTTTACTTAATGACTGTTGCGTGCACCCAATTTGTTCAGATAGTTCTGTCTGTGAAAGACCTTTTTCTATTCTTAATGACTTAATGCGATTTTTCATATATACATTGTAGAAGTGTAAAATCAATATAGTTACATTGATTAGATGTATCCAACAACTAATATATGTAAAAACATAAAACTGATGTTTTTATGATAAAAATACCAAATTTCAGCGTTTCTTCATATAAGTTTGTGATAAGACTGATATAATACATACGTGATGAAAAAATTATTGAAGGTAGCAATTATATCCACGTTATTGCTTTATGGATGTACAAATAAAAAACAACAACAGTCAGTATCTTCTACTACAAAAGAAGAAACAAAATTAACAAAGCATACAGGTGATGCATTCGCATCTTATATAGAATCTTTAAACAATATTAATAGTGCTTCTAGTTATAGTGCTGGTATTAATTCAGCATATACTATGGGCTACAGCGATGATACAAAAGATATATTTGAGTTTGATGGTGTTTTAGAAACAGAAAAGACAGACGCGGATACAAAAGCCCATTTAACGCAGAATATTGAATCAAATGGTGGAACATTTAACATCGAGGGTTATTACTATGGAGGAAGACTTTACAATAATTATAATGATGTAAAGTATTATGAGGACATGGATTATACAGATGTTGAAAAAACAATGCTTGTTCCATTACAACCGTATGCGTTTGATAAAAAAATGATTGATTCAATTCACGCAGATGATGATGCAAATGGAAATGTTATTTATACAATTCTATTAAACGCGGATCATGCTTCGGATTTATTCAGTGATCGTTACGATACATATGGATTGAAACAATATGATGATTATCAGGTCACAAGTAATAAAATTGTTGATACATTTGATAAAGATGGATATTTCATCTCAGAAACGACAGAATTCAATGCAAGTGTATCCAGCAGTGGGCAAAAAGTAAGTATTAAATATACAAGCTCTGTGAATTATTTGAAACTAAACAACACTTCAGTTTCAATCAGTAAAGATCAGAAAAAAGAGATGAAAGAATATGTATATTTTGAAGATATTGATACCTCTTCACTCAGTTCTGATTCGCAATACGATGATACTGCAGAAAAGACTGTAACTGATACATTCAAGAAGAGATTAGTAAATCGTCTTGGATATGAAAAAGCAAATGATGGTTCATATCAGCAAAGTTTTAATGAGAATGAAGCATATATCATTGATTTTAAGAATTATACATTCACATACACAAAGTATAGTATTCGGTATACATACAACTGGAAAGGTGATATTTCGACAATGGGGTCTTGTACAGTAAATTATCAAAAAGATAAACAATCATCTAGTTGTAAAGATAGTACTGTTGAGATGATGAAAACAGTGAAACAATACTTTGAGATGGAATTGTATTATTGTGGATTATCTTTAGATGATTTACAAAAAGAGGCAAAATAGGAGGAAAGTTTATGAGAGCCGTTATTTCAGTTGTTGGAAAGGATCATCCAGGAATTTTAGCATTTGTTGCAAGCAAGTGCGCAGAAAAAGAAATTAACATTGTGGATGTAACTCAAAAGGTTTTACAGGGCTTATTTACAATGATGATGATCGTTGAAGTTCCTGAAGGATTGCAGGTACAGGAAATTACTTCATCTTTTGAACAATATGGAAAAGAAGAAGGTTTGGATATTCATGTGATGGCAGAAGATATCTTTAATGCCATGCATACAATCTGAGGTGTATTATGTGGACTACAGCTTCAGATAATATTTTAGAAACAATTCGAATGATCGAAGAAGAAAACCTTGATATTCGTACAATTACAATGGGCATTAATCTTTTAGATTGTGCAGATAGTGATATTGATATTTCTTGTAAAAAGGTTTATGAAAAAATCACTACAAAAGCCAAAAATCTAGTCAAAGTTGCAAAAGAAATTGAAAGTGAATACGGTATTCCAATTATTAATCAGAGGATTACAGTTACCCCAATTTCTCTTTTAGTAAGTGTTTCTGGTGGTGATCCAGTAAAGTATGCTAAAACATTAGATGCTGCAGCGAAAGAAGTTGGTGCATCATTTGTGGGAGGATATTCTGCACTTGTTCAAAAAGGTATGACAAAGGGTGAAGAAGCTTTGATTCGCTCGATTCCACGTGCATTAGCGGAAACCGATATTGTATGTTCTTCTGTAAATATTGGTTCTACAAAAGCAGGAATCAACATGGATGCGGTTAAACTTATGGGTCAAATCGTTCGTGAAACGGCTGAAATCACAAAGGATAATAATTGTTTTGGTGCTGCAAAACTAGTTGTATTCTGTAATGCAGTAGAAGATAATCCATTTATGGCTGGCGGATTCCATGGTGTCAGTGAGCCAGATGTAGTTATCAATACAGGTGTATCTGGTCCTGGTGTTGTTAGAGAAGCAATTAGAAAAGCTGGTAAAGATGCATCCATGAATGAAATTGCTGAAATTATTAAAAAGACAGCATTTAAAGTAACACGTATGGGGCAATTGGTTGGTGCAGAAGCTGCAAAGAGACTTGGTGTTCCATTTGGTATTGTTGATTTATCCTTAGCCCCTACACCAGCTGTTGGCGACTCTGTTGCACAGATCCTTGAAGAAATTGGATTAGAAACATGTGGTGGTCCTGGTACGACGGCATGTCTTGCAATGTTGAATGATGCTGTTAAGAAGGGTGGCATTATGGCAAGTTCTTCTGTAGGTGGTTTAAGTGGTGCGTTTATTCCAGTCAGTGAAGATGCAGGTATGATAGCTGCAGCGGAAAAGGGTGTATTAACACTTGAAAAGCTTGAAGCAATGACATGTGTTTGTTCTGTTGGTTTAGATATGATCATTATTCCTGGAGATACAACTGCTGAAACAATATCTGCAATCATTGCGGATGAAGCAGCAATTGGTATGATTAATACAAAAACAACAGCTTGTCGTTTAATTCCAGCGATTGGTAAAGAAGCTGGAGAAAAGCTTGTGTTTGGTGGATTACTTGGAGAAGGTCCAATCATGCCAGTTAAAACAACAAAAGCAGATGTCATGATCAACCGTGGCGGAAAGATTCCTTCACCAATCAACTCATTAAAGAATTAATGCATATACTCTCAAGACAAAACTGTTTTGAGAGTTTTTCTTATAAGAAATGTGATAATAGAAAATCAGAAAAATAGTATAGTTATATATCTGAAAGATGAATAAGCATGATGAAAGCAAACGCAATTGATTTCATAATATCGATTATTAATGGAATCTAGATGAATCATCTTTATACATGTCATTCAGTCAGAATGGACAAAGCATGTGAGCTTCATCATGCTGATAGTGATACTTCATAGATATCCAAAATATCTGATTATGTGAAAATTCTATTTAAGAACATAGATGAAATTCTTCTTCAGCAGTTCTTGTCTTGATTCTTTTATCTTAACAATTATTTATTCTGATATAAAGTCTTTTTTTTCTAATAAAGTACTCTATTCTAGAATTAAGGAAGGATAATTTATGCTGAATTACAATCCATCATGGTTTAAATGCAAATTATACAATTTTCTGATTTATCTGATTGCAAGTGCACTTTTTCTATCTGGATGTGATATACAGAAGGAACATCACGCAAATATTTCAGAAGATATTGTTTCTCCAATCCAGCAAGCATCTTTTTGCACGAATATATTTGCGGCAGTTTCTGATGAAGCTATGTATTATCAAATTGAGGGTGGAAAGCTATTTGCATTAGACCAAAAAGGAAATAATATTCAAATTGGTACCATGAATTTTGTGGATGATAAAGAAACTGGCTCTAGCAGAGATGGGATTCCTGCACCGAAAAGATATTCAGACACTGTGGGAACTGGTGTTGGAATGCTTTATTTTGATAGAAAGATTATTTATGAGAGTGAGTATTATACTGTAGATGGTCAAATGCGAAATCGTCTGAATGCATATGATCCTACGAACAATCAATTTCAAACAATCCTTGAATTTGATTTTCAACCATCTTACTTCACTTTACAAAAAGATGTAATTGCGGTAGCAGAAACGATTGCGTCAAGTAGAGAAGGAATTGTTCATTTTTTTGATTTGAATGGAAATGAAAAAAAAGTAATAAAGTTTGGTTCAGATGTTGTAAACATAACAAGTAATGGAAATGATATTATTATCTATTGTGTTGGATATTTGTATGGTGTAGATATTGATACGTTAGAACAACGCACACTTGTGCAAAGAGAGAATACCGCATTTGTATATGTAAATGATAATACATATTCATATTATTCTATTGATGCGGAGGAATTGGAAAAAGAAATACCTCAGGTTCATTCTGGTATTATAGACAATTTAAGCAATACTGAATTGTTTGGGGTAGATAATGCAATCATCGATTATTATGATGATGAAAATATCTATACAACGACACTGGAAAATAAGGTGAAGTATAGAATATATGACTGGAATGGCAATTTAGTGGATGAAATTATTCCATCTGAAACATTAGGTGCATCAGATGGTGCTATTCCGATAGCTTACCATGAAATGGATTATTCTAGTATCGTTCGGGTATGGAATGGACAACTTATCGCTTATCACTTTAATGAATCGGAAATAGAATTATTGTCTTGTAATCTTGAAACACATGCATGTGATTTTCTAAAATCATAGGTAAGCTATGTAAAAGAATGTTTAAAGAATTATGATTCATCAGCTAATTTACAACCGCATGGTTGCAGATTAGCTGTTTTTATAGTATGAAAAAAGAGAATCAATTTCGATTCTCTTAGTGCGTCATAATAATGCTAATAAATCATCTCTAGATAGATTAGAGGAAGAGATACCATCACCAGATAGGATCTTATTTGCTAGATCACTCTTTGATGCCTGTAATTCAAGGATTCTTTCTTCAATGGTATCTTTCATGATTAACTTATAAACAGTCACAACATTTGTTTGTCCAATACGATGCGCACGATCACTTGCCTGGTTTTCAACAGCAGTATTCCACCAAGGATCATAATGAATTACAATGTCTGCAGCAGTTAAATTCAATCCTGTTCCACCAGCTTTTAAAGAAATCAAGAAGACAGGTACATCGTCATTCTGGAAAGCTTCTACCATTTCAGCACGTTTCTTTTTCGAGGTTTTACCTTCTAATTTATAGTATGGAATCTTTTTCTCGTTTAATAGATTAGAAAGCTTATCTAACATTGTGGTGAATTGAGAGAATAGTAGAATTTTATGTCCACCTTCAATTGCATTGCATATAAGATCAATTCCCATATCTGTTTTAGCAGAATTCTGTCTATATTTATCATATAGTAATCCAGGATAACAACATAATTGTCTGAGCTTTGTTAGTTCGGCTAATATCGCAAATTTATTTTCTTTGAATTCCTGATCGGATTGTTTGCCAACAAGAAATTTGATTTTTTGGACTTCTGCTTCATAAAGCTTCTTTTGTTCACCTTCAAGTTGTGCATAGTAAACTTCTTCAAGTTTATCTGGAAGATCTTTTAATACATCTTTTTTCAGCCTTCTTAGCACAAACGGAGTAATCATTTGTGTGAGTTCTCTTTCCATCAGATCATCATGATCTCTTACAATTGGTGTCTCAAAACGCTCTCTAAATGTTCTATACGAGTAGAAGAAACCAGGCATGAGGTAATCAAAGATAGACCACAATTCAGATAATCTATTTTCAATTGGTGTACCAGTTAAAGCAATCTTGAATGAAGCATTAATATACTTCACAGCTTGAGAGTTTTGTGTGTTTGCATTCTTGATATATTGTGCTTCATCGATGACTTCACATGAGAACTGCATATCTTCATAACAATCAATATCTCTTCTAAGAAGTTCATAAGATGTAATCAATACTTCATTGTCTCTAGATGTTTGAATTAGTTCTTTTCTTTCTTCTGGTGTACCTTGAATCATACGATGCGGAATGGAAGGTAAGAACTTATCAATTTCCTTTGACCAGTTATATACAAGAGATGCCGGACATACAATTAACGTTCTTTTTCTATCTTTCCATGTTCCAAGCATTGCGATGACCTGTAATGTTTTACCTAGACCCATTTCATCAGCCAGTAAGCCACCAAATCCATTGTCTCTTAAGGCACATAGCCATTGCATGCCATGCAGCTGATATGGGCGCATTTCAGCGTTTAAATCAATTGGAGGTTCATAGTCTTCCTGATTGATTGTATGCATTTGCTGGATCATTCTTCTAAAAGAAGTATCATAGTCTAAGTTATATGCTTTTTTATCATTGAGTGTTTCAAGATACATTGCACGAAATTTTGGGATATCAGCAGTACCTTTTTCCAATTCTTTCTGACTTAGTGATAAAGAATCTTTGAGTGCTAACAGTTCATCAATATTGGAAGCTTCTGTATTTAAGAATGTTCCATCTTTTAAGCGATAGAATTTTTTCTTTTTATCATATTTAGATAATATTTCCGCAATTTCTTTCATAGAAAGCGTATCACTGACAAGATCTAAGCGAAGCAGGTCGTGATTTACAGAAACACCAACATTGACCTTTGGCATTGCTTTGATTGTAATTCTTTTTAACGCATCAGAAATATATACCGTTGCAAGTGACTGTAAGTATGGAATTGTAGCAGTTACAAATGTATAAATGCCTTCATCATCTCCATGAAATACAAATTTATGATTTAATTCATCAAGAGCATTAAATGAAGGAGCTATACGATTGACCATAAGAGCTTCTTCATCCTGATCACGTTTAGATAGATCTGTATCTGTTTCTGTGTTATAGACTGCATTGTTGTAGATTGCTTTGATTTCACATGTAATCGCGTCTTTTTGTGGACTATCTAAATAGAGTTCAAAAGATGGTTTTTCAATGACATAGTCATAGGGATCAAATCCATCATTTTTAACAAGTGTCGTTTTAGAAATGACAGGATAAACGTACTTAGAAAATTTAGGCAAATCTTCTTCAGAGATAAACTCTGGTTTTTCATTAACTATAGATAAATGACGTAAAAATGGAATCAAATCATCATTTGATTTCGAAATAAATATAGTAGAATTACGATAATCAAAGATATAGATATGATCATTTCCTAATGCGAAAGGATACTTTGCACCCTGAAAGATACATCCATCTTCTTTCTTTGTCAGGGACGTATGTATTTCAGGAATACCCTCTTCAACTTTAAATGGAAGATCATAATTTGTAATAGGATTGGATACAATGACATTTTGATCTTTTATCAGATTCATAAATGAATCTAAGTATCTACCACGAAGACATAAAGAACGCTTCATTGTTTGCTCCATATATCCGTAATAGCCATAATTGTAGTATTGGTTTGTATTTGAAGACATATATGAATCATCTTTATAGTATAAAGACATTAAAAATTCTATGACAGGTTTTGATTGCATATCAAATGCATCAATCGTATGAATAAACTCTAAGGATTTTCCGTAGTATTTGTTTTCATGGTTATGAACCAAAGTGCAAAAGGAATCAATGCTTTTAATGACATAAGAACGATTATCAGGTTTGTTTAAAGTGAAAGAAACCTCCACTTGTTCATCATTTGTACAATTTAATGTAGGTGTTATATGAACAATTGGCTGTACAGCATCTGCAGGTTTTGCATAGGTATCCAGTAAATCTTGAATGGAACGATCACTTTGTACAGATACAGGTTCTTTTGCATATCCATTTCCAATTGTGGATAATTTATCTTCATCAATATATTTCAACAAAACTGCAGCGATGTGTTTGCATGGTTCAAAGTTATCCTCGAAGTAAGGACATGTACAATCTTCTGTAATGATATTACCATTTTTCCCAAGTAATACACGCACTTGATATTCATCATATCCACTTGAGCTGTTAACCCATGTTTCAATTTCTGTCAGGCCAGAAGATTCTTGATCAAATACCATGAGATCACCAACATCATTTGAACGGAAAATATTTTCTCCTCTTTCAAAGATACGGTTATTTCCAATGTGACGTTTGATTGAAGCTTCATTGATCATAAAAAGCACCTCCTGAAGTATCTAACCATTTTACCATGAAAATAAGTTACACAGATATTGTTTGTCAATTTTCTGATAAAATATACTCATGGAAAAAACGTTGATTGAAATCCATGATGAAGCAAGAAAAGAGCATGTTCCTATTATGTTGGATGATGGGATGGCTTTTCTTTTGAATTATATTCGAAAACATGAAGGAGTACGAGATATTCTTGAAGTTGGTACTGCAGTTGGGTTTTCAGCGATTAATATGGCTAAAATACGCTGGGATAATACAATTGATACATTAGAAATCAATCCAAAAATGTATGAAAAAGCAATTCAAAATATCAAAAATGAAAAATTGGATGATAGAATACATGTGCATTTAATAGATGGTGCTGCATTTGAGACAAATAAAATCTATGATTTGATTTTTATAGATGCGGCAAAATCACAGTATCGCAGATATTTAGAACACTTCATGAAAAATAGTAGAATAGGTACTGTTTTTATTTTTGATAATTTGAATTTTCATGGAATTGTTGACAATGAAGAGTTATCTTCAAATCGAAGTACGATACAAATGGTTCATAAGATTAAAAAATTCAGAGAACATCTATTGAATGATGATCGTTTTACGACTGCATTTTATGATGTAGGGGATGGTATTGCGGTAAGTGTAAGAAAAATATAAATATAAAAAGAGTAGCGTCGAAAACTCGACTCTAAGAAGCTATCACTCGATAAAAAATCGATGAAATAGAAAAAAGGTGCGAACAAGGCGCACTAAAAACAACTTTGTAAAATGAAGTTCTTTTAAAACAGAATAGATTAAACTGAATCTTTGATCCAAGCATCAAGATGGATATTTATACAGGCAAATATTGTAAAGAAAGCATGCTTGTCTTTATTGCGTATCCTCATTTGATGTAAGTGGTAGTGGTTAAGCACACGATTGTTTATTCGTTCAGTGCTGGTTCTATTTCTGTATATCTTCTTCCAGGTTTCAGATTTATATGATAAAGGCCCTGCATTGCGAGCGGAATCACCATCATTAATATATGAAACTCTACCATAAGAAGATGTAGAACATTGATCAACGAAAGGACAGGAAGAAATGTCGCCCATAACAAGAGGACAACGGTATTTCTTTCTGCAGCGTTGAATATCGTAACCACAGAAATGCATCGGACGGTTAGCCATACAAACAGGAATGCCATCGTTATTGGTATGATTCTTTTCAACATATTCTTTTGAAGAATCTCTTCTTGGATTATGGTCAATAACTGGGATAATATTATTGTGCTGAAAGAATTGGAAGACCGGTAAAGAATCAGCCGCAGAATCATGACAAAAATATTTAGGATGTAGATCATGATTCATATCAAGAAATTGAGCGGCAGCAGAGATGCAGGAAAGAGCATCATGTCTCGAAGCGTTTTCGATGGAAGCGAAAACTGGAAGATCAATGTTCTTAAGAGGATTGTGGTAGGAAATATTGTAGAAAGTATAGCCTAGATAAAAAGATTCAAGATCCGAATCCCATCCAATGTCAGCATCTGGTGCTGAAAAACGGTAGATGTTATCTGAATCATCACCATCTAAAACCTTGTGACCAAAAGGAGAAGAGTGGATGTGCAAAGAAGAACCATCAGCTGAAAGGATAAGGTTGTTCTTGTCGATGAAACCAGAATCGATAGAAGGAATCACAGCCAGGGCGTTGAAGAGAGCCTGAAGAGTGAACATCATTCTATCTCTATCGCAATCAGCACCATCTTTGTATTTGTCCAATAGGTAGTAGGTGTCAGAGTGGGAGTAGTTGATTAGCTTTTCACCTTTCTTAGGTTTCTTGCCCTTTATTTTCTTGAAATGAGCTTTAGGAAAAAGCTCGTTCATATGAGAATCGACACCCGTCAAACGGACAATGAAATCATAGTGAGAAGCAACAGAAGGCGGTGAAAAGGAACCTACAAGATATTGAAGTAAAGAGTCGGAAGCTAAATCATCACACCATTTATGAAGAGAAAGATAGCCAAGATGCTGCATAAGAACAAAAGACCTGATGAAAACAGCAGGATCGATAGCAGGTCTGCCTGTAGAAGAATATAAAGGCAGAAGAATATCCTGGACAAGAGAAGGATCCAGCTTCTTGAGTTTGTGAGAAGCAGAAAGAAAAGATTTAGAAGAAAGTCTAAGATGTTGAGAAGAATCAAGAGAAGATTTGCGAGACTTCAGAAAAGCACGATAGTCCCAAATCGAAGAAAAATATTTGAGCATATAACTCACCTCCACGGTTTCATAATGAAGGCAAGCAAAGCGAGCCCGCGAAAATTGAAATTTGTCAATAGTTGACAAGAAAAAAGTGGGGGTAAAGTACAAAAAGTTGGCATAAAGAAAAGAGCGCTGTTACCAACTTTTTAGAGTTTTCGACAGCGCTCAAAAAAATAGGGGGAGAAAAGAATGAAAAGTAATTCAATGGTAAAAGATCTTACGAATGGATCTGTGCCTAAGCTTTTGTTTGCTTTTGCGGCACCGTTGTTTGTATCAAATGCATTACAGGCAATCTATAACATCGTTGATATGATTGTTGTAGGACAGGTGATTGGTGGATCTGGAATGTCTGCAGTTAGTACTGGGGGAAATATTCTTCACTTATTAACTTTCGTAGCGATGGGGTTTTCAAGTGCAGGACAAGTCATTATCGCACGTGAAGTTGGTATGCAGGATCATGATGGAATCAAGAAAACAATTGGGACACTGTTTACGCTTTTGTTTTCAATTGCATTATTGATTTCTGTGGGATGTTATATCTTTAGAGATAACTTATTACAGCTTGTTAATACACCACAGGAAGCATATGCATATACAATGGATTATACTGTCATCTGTATCTTAGGCTTGATTTTTATTTATGGATACAATGTTGTTTCTGCCATTATGCGTGGTATGGGAGATTCCAAAAGACCATTTATGTTTGTTGCAATTGCGGCAATTATCAACATTGTATTAGATATTGTATTTGTTGCAGGATTTAAGATGGAAGTTGCTGGAGCTGCCTGGGCAACAGTTATAGGTCAATCTTTTAGCTTTATTTTTGCTTTTGCGTATTTGTATAAAAGAAAAGAAGAGTTTGGATTTGACTTTAAATTAAAGAGTTTTATTCCAGATGGAAATGCAATGGCAAAGATTTCTGCATTAGGCATTCCAATGGCATTACAGTCTGCTTCTATTTCTATTTCACAGACGGTTGTTGCGGCATGGGTAAATTCCTTTGGAATCATTTACAGTGCAATTGCGGGTATCATCAGTAAACTCAATATGATGATGGGTATTATGTCAAACTCTATTACAACAGCTGCAGCAAGTATGATTGGTCAAAACTTGGGGGCAAGAAAGTATGATCGTGTTCCTAAGATTCTTGCCTGGGCATTTGGTGGAGCATTCACATTATCAGTCATTGGAAGTATTGTAATTAAATACGATCCAGATATGATATTTGGAATGTTTACTTCTGATGAAGCTGTATTAGCGGAAGCAACAATTATTGTTTTACCAGCAATTTTGAATTTCTTTGGTGCAGCGACACGCTGCTTTGCATTTGGTATTATTAATGGTTCAGGAAACTCTAAATTAAACCTGTGTGTTGCGATATTAGATGGCATGATTGCCCGTGTTGGCTTAGCTTATCTTCTAGGATGGGCGTTAGGTATGGGGCCAAAAGGGTTCTGGCTTGGTGATGCCTTAGCAGGATTTATGCCGCTTGTCATTGGTGGTGTATTCTATCTCAGTGGATTCTGGAAAAAAGAAGAGTAAAAATAAAACTCAGACTTGGATGAAAACAAATCATCTTTGTCTGAGCTTTTTTTATCTCTTCTTGTAAAGAACAAGTTCTGGATTGATTCCATCTTTTTCGTATGTGCAGATGAGTAAAAAATCCATGCTTGCAAGAATACCAAAACATCGATCTCCACCAAATGCAGATTCCAATTGATCGCCTAGATATGTTGTGTCATCATCCAGGAATTGTACTGCTTTTCCATTTGGAAGTGGATATGCAAGATTAACATATTTTCCAACGAGAGCATTTAATTTCTTAACTTCTGGCAACCCTTCAATATGAAGCGCATTGATTTCTTGTAAGAGTTGTTGTTTAAATGCTTCAAATTGTCCATCATCACTGAGTTCTTCATATCGTTTCCAGTAATCTAGCTGTGGAAGAATTTCTTCCATATAGGAACGTGCCTGTTCTTCAGTGAATTGATCATTGACCATGTTCTTTACACATATGTCAATTAAGTCATTCATGTTATGATACGTGTATGTTCCATCTGCATAGCACCATTTGCAGTATTCTTCATTGAATGATCCATCACTTTCATGACTTATGATGGAATCATCTGTAAGTGGCATTCCACAACATTGACAAATAAGCTTTCTAGGTGAGCCTAAAAGCGTATTGATGGAAACGTTGAATTCTTTTGAAAGAAGTTTGAGAGTTTCAGTATTTGGAATTGTTTCTCCATTTTCCCACCGAGATACTGCTTGTCTAGTTACCATGACTTTTTTAGCAAGTTCATCTTGTGATAGTTTGTTTTTTTTGCGCAATTCTAAAATGATATCTTTTGTTTCCATTTTTGATTTCCTCCATTAACTATAAATTAGCAAAGAAAAGAACATGGGTAAAGCAACGCGTTGTTACCCATAAAAAAAGCCACTTCGTTTGAAGTGACTTTCATAGATCAATTATTTGCTTACTGTATTGAATACTTCTTCGTTGAGGGAGTTTTCACTCTTGCATACAACCATTGCACAGGCAGTATCACCTGTAACGTTTAATGCGGTAACAAGCATTTCAATTGGTCGGTTGATTGCAAGAATCAATGCATATACAGATAATGCGATTGGATTTGTGAAACCAACACCAGATAAGATTGTGAATAGGATAATTGCACCTGCACCTGGAGCAGCTGGTGTACCAACAGAAGCAATAACAGCTAATAGACCAATTAAGATCAACTGTGGAAGGTGTACTGTGTATCCAGCAACACCTGCGATAAAGATTGTAGCGACAACCTGCATTAATGCAGTACCATCCATGTTGATTGTCATACCAAGTGGTAATATGAAGGATGCGATTTCTTCAGATATACCTAATTCTTTTTCTGCAGTTTCAATATTCATTGGAAGAGTAGCTGCACTTGAAGATGTTGAAAAACCAAATAATGCAACCTTAGCAATCTTCTTTGCGAAGATTGTTGGGGACAGCTTTGTTGTAACGGATACGAACAATGGATAGAAGATAAATAAGAATGCGAGTAGTAATACTGTTGTTAATACAATATAGCTAAGTGCTGGTTTTAAATAAGACACACCATACGCTGCGCATGTTCTTGTTAATAAGCAGAAGATTGCGACTGGAGCGAATGTATTAACGATCCAGGATAAGATGATAGTAACAAGTTCGGAAATCTGTTCACAAAGAGCTGTGATCTGTTTGAACTTTTCTTTATTTGTATTAACGCCAAGTCCAACAGCAACAGCGCAGACAACAATTGCTAATACACCGCCATTATTGCTCAATGCAGATACAAAGTTGTTTGGCACTGCGTTAACGATGAATAGTAATGGGTTTGAACCACTCTTGCCAGCAGCTGCTTCAAGGTTTGTTTCAACAGCCTGGAAAAGACCAGCGTTATAAGTAATCATTCCACAAACAGCGGCAACTAAAATTGCGATAACTGTTGTTAATAAAAAATAGCCAATTGTTTTACTAGCAATTCTACCAAGTTTCTTAGCATCAGATATTCTAATCATTGCAATAACAATAGATGTGAATACCATTGGGATGATGATAACTTGCATTGAATTAACAAACAATTGACCAACAATATAAAA
Organism: Bulleidia sp. HCP3S3_C9; assembly: GCF_052064035.1. Lineage (NCBI taxonomy): Bacteria > Bacillati > Bacillota > Erysipelotrichia > Erysipelotrichales > Erysipelotrichaceae > Bulleidia > Bulleidia sp. HCP3S3_C9. The sequence continues at coordinate 14,268 of NZ_JBQHWJ010000034.1, forward strand.
TAAACCAATAGCTTTTTCATTTCCTTCAGCTGTAATGTCAGCAAACAATAAATTGTTAATCGCTGACCATGTCGCTTCTTGACCGTTTTCTGTGAGATTAACCCTTAAAAAAATAGCCCCAATACCGACAACTATGCCAAGTATCAGTGCAATGACCATTTTTTTAGCTAATGACATTTTTGAATTTTTCATAGTTCCTCCTGAAATTGCCTGAACTATGATATCAAATAAAAAAGATTTGTCTATATATTTTTGAAAAAATATGTGAAAGCTGTGGGTGAAAAATGTTTATAAATGAAAAATTATATTTTTTCATAGCAAAAAGCAAGCCGAAGCTTGCTTCATATTATTCAACATTTGAAATGTGTGGCAGTACATCCTTTGGAATTAGACACTTATAGGAATTATCCTGTAGTCTAGTTTTCAATTCAGCTTTTGCTTTTTCAATCATTTCAGGATTTTGATACAGTGTTTTTGCGGCATCAAACAATACATCACCTCAAGCATACAGCCTTTATATGCAATACTGCTCTTACCTTGTGCAACCCATTGCCAGCTATGTGCACCTGCACCAATGGAATAACATGCAGTATTAATTTGTGCAGTAGGAACACACCAGGAAACGTCACCGACATCTGTAGATCTCATTTCACAAACAGCAGAGTGATTTGTTTCAATGAAATAATCATTGATTGGTCTTTCTTTGATGTTTTCAATAACTTTCTGCTGATCCTTTGCAAACTGTGGAGTATCACTGAGTACATTCTTGATATCAAATGTATCTTTGAAAGACTGAGCATAAGCTAATTCTTCATCTGTATAGTCGTTCTTGTAAAAAATAAAACCGTCTGGTAAGAGATGTGATTGAACAAAATACATGAACAAACAAAGCACCTCTTCTTTTAGAAGGAGTGTTATGAATGTTATTTATAACACTACGGAACATATTTACCAATATGCTTCGTTCGGCGATGATTACCTTTCACTTGCTTCTTTGTCCGTCGGTTCCACAAGATACTTATTTGCATCGCTACCTCTTGTTTTGATTTTTACTAGAAGAAAAGCTATAACAGATGTACTGCTATAGCTTTATGGATCTAGAAGTGTCCGCCACTAGAGTGCATTCCCCCACTGCTAGAGAAACTGCTTCCTCCAGGTGAGGAATCGTTGTCATCATGTTTTGGAATTGGAGCTCTTGTGACAGATTCATACAGGAACATATCACGGCTGTTTGTTAAATGTACGCCATTGCCTGGTACATAGGAATGTGCTGTTGTTGCGATGGCTTTTGTTTTGTGCTTGCTTTTTTGTGCGAGCACTGTGATGAGTGCAATGATTGGTGGCAAGCCAAATGTGATGCCTTTTTTGATTGGTGTGGAATCTGCAGGTTCATCATAGTTGCTTCCATAATGTTCGCCATTTTCACTGTAGTATGCCATTAAGCCATCCGCTTCTTTGATGTAATCGCGAATTGCGGAATAGTAATCGTGCTCATAGAGACCGCTGCGTGCAGCTGAATCCATGATATCCATGCCATCTAAAGAGAACATAGACTGTTTATCACAATATGGAATATAAACCTGGTAAGAGCCACCTTTTGAACATTGTGTAATCAGTAGTAATACACCATTGTCAGTATTGCCATATCCTAAACTTTCATCTGTATAGTATTTTTCAATGAAGTTTGTCATATCATCATATGACTGTTCTGTTGAATCTTCGATGATTCTTGCGTAAACTCCAAATTCATACTGGTCTGCAATTTGTGCAGCATATGCATTTAATTCATCTACTTCTTCTTGAGAAAGTGCACCATAGGTATCTTCTACATATACATCACTCGATGCGTGGATTGGTATAAAAGGAATCAAGAGAAAGAGTGCGATCAATAAAATCATGTTTCTAATTGTTTTCATAGTATCTTCACGCTCCCATCACTTGAAATAAGATGACATACAGTAAAGCAATACCAATGACTGTAATCAAGAGAAATCGTAGAATCATCTTTGTTTTATCAATTGGCAAATCATCACCAATCATCTTTCCTGTTTGACCATTCATAGCGAACAGGTAATTCTTGCCTTGATATTGTGTAGATAACAGCCATACTGGCAGGAATGCGTAGTGAACTGTACCTGGTGTAATTGTTGTATTTGTTTTATCTGATACGTATGTCTGGTATCCAGTGACTGTTTCTTCTAAAAGAGAAATCGTTGTATTTTTAATTCTCTGATTGACTCTTTCCGCATCTTCTTCTATCGATACGTCATATTTATCAGCTAAATAGCCAGGCAAATATGACATCTGGAATGGAACAAGATCTTTGTAGTCAAATGGTTCAATAGAATCCATGAAATCATCTGGCATCTTGGAAGAACCATCAGCAGGTACTTTCTGAAACTCAACAGTTCCATCTCTTTCAATACGGAAATGACGTGTTGTTGTGACGATTTCATCATCTGTTTCATAAGAGGAAGAAGTTGTTGCTGATCCTCTTAAGTGTGCATCTACAGTACCGTCATACAGCCAGAATGGCACGTATACACCTTTGATTTCTTCAATGTGGTTGCTTTCTGTGAATGCTTTTGGCAGGAATGGTTTTCCTTTGTAGAAGTTCTTTAATTCTTTGACTGCATCTTCTTTGATCAGTTTAAAAGGAATGACGTAATCTGGCTTTAAAGAGCCTTCAAACTGTGCAGGAACTACTGTTGGATTTCCACAATATGGACATCTTGTTGCGGCAGTGTTTGCATCAGAAATGAGTTGTGCACCACAGCTTGGGCAGTTGTATGCACGCATGTTTTTTGCTTCTTCTTCATTCCATTGCAGAAGTTCTGCATTTTCTTGCTGTTTCTTTTCAGCATCTACGGAAATTGCTTCCTGGTTTTTCTCGAAAAAAACTTTATCAATTTCATCCACTGTAAATGTAGAACCACAGCTATCACATTTTAGCTTGGATGAAACGGGATCAAATCTGAGTGGCCCATTACAATTAGGACACTGATAATTCGTTAATTGTTCTGGCATAGAATAATCCTTTCTATCTTGTCAGTGCTTTTGAAAGTATAAGTAAAATAATGAAAAGGGCGATGGAAGAAAGACCTAAAAGAATGCCAATCAAATTATTAGACTGCAGCTGTCGTTTATATCTTTCCTGATCAATGATTTTCATATCTTTTTTTACATGAAAAGGTCCGGATTCCGGACCTTTTGTTAAATCATTATGCCGGTTTCTTTTCTCCGCAGTTGTTGCAGAAGTTACCAGTATTTTCTGTGTTGCATTTTGGGCAGATCCACTTTGCGTTTGCTGGATTTGCTTCACCACAGTTCGTGCAGAATTTACCAGTATTCGCTGTTCCACACTTTGGACATGTCCATCCAGCTGCAGGAGTTACTGGAGCTGCAGGTTGTGCTGGCTGTGCAGGCTGCTGGTTGAGTAATACGTTAGCATTCACACCACCGCTTGCCTGTGCTGCATTAAGTCCTACAAAACCCATTGCTGCGCCATTTGCATTATTTGCGGCATCTCTCATTGCCTGTGCCTGTGCACCGACGATAGCAGCACCTGCTAGATTTGCATTTGTATATGCAGCATCTTTTTGCATCTGCTTGATCATCTTTTCGTCTTCTTCATCAGCCTTGATAGAAGAAATACCGAAGGAGACGATTTCAATACCTCTTTGATCTCTCCATTTCTTGGATAGTTCGTCATTTAGTGCTTCTGCTAGTTCTAGTGTGTGTGCAGGAATTTCTGAGTAACGAACACCTGCAGCGCCGATTCTAGCGAATGCTGGCTGTAAAGCTGTTAATAATTCAGAACGCATCTGATCTTCGATATCAGAAACTTTGTATACTTCTGATACGTTGGAACAAACGTTTGTGTAGAAAAGGATTGGATCAGAAATCTTGATGGAATATTCACCAAAAGCCTTGAGAGAGATGTCTAAGTCAATCCCTGCTCTTTGATCAAGAACTCTGAATGGAACAGGGGAAGCTGTTCCGTACTTCATGCCTGGAATTTCCTTTGTGTTGAAGAAGTAAACTCTTTGATCTGTTCCTGTTTCTCCAGCAAATGTAATTCTCTTTCCAATTTGTGCGAATACATCTTTTACAGAAGAGGAAAGGCTCTTGCCTGTAAAGATAGATGGTGCTGTTTTGGAGTCATATTTGTATTCTCCAGGTTCTGCACAGATATCAACGACTTTACCTTGTTCAACAATGACTAAGCATTGACCATCAGCAACCGCAATGACAGATCCATCAGAAATGATATTGTCATTTCCACGGTTAGCACCGAAACCTGATGTCTTCTTATGACCTTTTACACAAATTGTATCGGCAGGAATTGCATCACAATAGAAATACTCTTTCCACTGATCGCTAAGTGTGCTACCTGCTGCATTAAGCGTAGTTAAAATTAGTCCCATATTATTCTCCTGTCTGTAGTGTAAGTGAACACTATCTTTTGTTAATTCCATTGTAGCTGAAAATGGAATGGAAAACTATTAATTTATATGAAAAGTTGCATGAAAATGAAAAACAGCTTCCAAACTAGGAAGCTGAGTTGAAACGATATCCACGTTTCCAGAAAGAATCTAAGATTTTTTCGGAGTGAGAACTTTCCAGTTTTTCGCGAATATGGCAAATATGAACACATATAATTGAACGACAACGGAATGGTTCTTCTTTCCAAACATTTTCATAGATTTCTTCTGCAGTATGGATTTCATCTGGGTGATCCATCAGAAATGATAGAATGCCAAATTCTTTGGATGTAAGCTGTTTTTCTGTACCGTCTTTTAAGACTGTGTTATTTGTATTGTTGAGTGAAAGGTTCATTATTTGACCTCCTTTAAATATTCATCGAGTGTATAGGTTTGATAATTATCAGTTTCATAGTCATAGTATTCAAGTTCAATTGTTCCAACCTTTGCAAGCTGTTTGAGTTCTTCTATTGTGAATACATCTTTTGTCTGATAGGAGCAGGAAGCTACATCTTTGTTTTGAATTGCGTTACTGATGTAGAGGTCTGCACCTTTATCGTAATAGGATTGTGAAGTTGTAAACCATAGATCAATTGCCTGCTTTCTATATGCTTCTAGGATAGATAAAGCCTGTTTGTATTTTTCTGTGTCTAATTGATCTGTTGGAATATCAATGTTGATGGATAAGTTGACGGAATAATTCGCTTCCAAATCTTTAGAAGAAAGATCTTTATTTAAGTTGTTCTCATTTATATAGTAGTTGATCTTTTCTCCTGCGTTGAGTGGATACTGGTATGGTAAGGAAAATGCATGGTTCATAAAGATGAACTTTCCACACCCAAATGTAATGAGTGCAGCTGAAACAAAGTAGAGAATATTCTTCCAGTAGAATTTGATCTTTCTTTTGTATACAAAGATAGAAATCAGATAGATACAGAATAAGAGAATGTAAAGAAGAATGAAGGAATCAATCATATTGGATTTGATGATAGAAAAACCTAGATTGACAAGGGAAACAAGCAAATAGAAATTGATGATAAATGGATAGGAGAAGAATGTGTTAGAGACCTGTTTTGCACGTTCTGTCTTTCTTTCTACAAAGTTTTTCTTTAAGAGGAAGCATGCAATACATGTATAGATGACTAATACTGTGATTTGTAAATAAGAAACATTTGGAACAAAGCTCATTCCATCATCAATAGCTTGCACGATACAATGAGAAATACTTGTGAAGTTGACAGCGACAATTGCAACTGGGGAAAATAGAATACCTTCTTCAAAGGATGACAGCATGAATGGAATGAGCAATAGATCGCTGATGGTTTCTGCGGTTAAGCTGATTGCAACGAAGATTGCGGAATACGCAGCTAACATTACAATTCCATCAAAGATGTTATTTGCAAATAGATAAATACAGGAATTGATGATGAGTAATGCAAGGATGCCTAATGCCATCATCGCATAAGAAGCAAAAAGTGATGAAAAGAAAACCGTAGTGGAACGCATTGTGAATAACAATGCGAATATAGAAGTAATCGCATAGTAGCTGAAGATCAGTACAAATGAGAAGGTGATTGTTGTGATTAATAGTTCTTTACGATCAATTGGAAGTGAGAAATACATATCACAACTTCTTTTTCGATGTACGAAGGAGAATAAGAAGACTGGCAGTGCAAAGCTCATGATGATAGATAGTACAAGAGAAGTTATTGTGGTAACTCTAAAGCAGTAAGCGGCTTCATTGCCAGGTGTTAAGAAAGAAGACATGGAAATCGCAACAAACATAATGCCAAAGAATACCCAGGCAATGATCTTGCTTTTGAATAGATATTTGAAATAGTTCTTATTGATCATTAGATTTGCTCCTTCCTTCTAATTCATAAATAAATAATTCTTCAAAGTTTACTTGTAATACATCGACAAGAATTGGATGCATTGCTTCAATTTGATTGAGAACTTCTTCCTGATTTCCTTTTGCGACGAGTTGATATACTCTGCCTTCATTTTCTAAGTGAAGGATATTGAAATTGTTGAATGCATCTAGGTTGACTTCTTTTTCAAATACAATCTGGTATTTGTTGATGTTTTCCTTGGAATCGGATAAATCACCGTATTCAAGCATTCTTCCATCTTCCAGGATGCCAAAGGAATCACAGATATCTTCTAATTCTTTCAGGTTGTGTGAGGAGATGATAACTGTCAGATGTTCATCTTCAATTAAATCAGCTAATGCCTGTTTGAATTTGTAGCGAATGAGTGGTTCTAGACCATCATATGCTTCATCTAATAATAAGAGTTTTGGCTCTGTGGATAATGCAAATAGCAGGGCAACTCGTCTTTTGTTGCCTTTAGATAGATTCAGAATAGAATCTTTCTCATCTAATTCAAACATCTTTAAGAATTTCTGGTATTTAGCTTCAGAGAAGTCATACATAGATTCATAGAGCTGTTTTACAGATTTGATTGTTGAGCCAATTGGGTAGAATTGTTCGTCAGAAACAAATGCAATTTCTTTACGGATCTTTGGATCATCATATGTATCACAGTCATTGAACAGAACACATCCTTGTTCAGGCTCATAGACCCCAGCAATGATGCGAAGCAGTGTGGATTTACCGGCACCGTTGATTCCGACGAGTCCAAAGATGGATCCATCTTGAATTTCTAGATCGAGTCCTTTCAGGACTTCTTTATTTCCAAAGTTTTTGTATAGCTTGTCAATTTTTAACATGTTGCATTCTCCTTATAGAGTATTTCAATGGCATCCATTAATTCTTGTTTCTGGACGCCTGAATCTTTGAGTGGCTGTAATACTTTTACGATTTGATTGGAATGAGATTGTTTAAGATCAATGTCTGAAACATAGACGCCTTTTTTAGGAATGTTATAAACATATCCATTCTTTTCTAATTCAATATATGCTTTGGATACTGTGTTTGGGTTGATTCCGTTTTCTTGGGCGAGTTGACGTACACTTGGCAAACGATCTCCAGGAGCTAGCACGCCTGCCTGAATAAAACGCAGTATCTGGTTTTGTATTTGTTCAAAGATTGGTTCTTTGCTTTGCGTGTTGAGAAGAAACATTTGAACTCCTTTCTGTCTTATCTGTCTAAACTGTACTATCTGTACTAGTGCAAGTCAATAGATATGACTGGAAATTAATAATTTTTAAAATTGTCGTCTTTGGATTGCTTATGTAAGCGCTTTCACAAGTTCCGACAGATTATGTGAATCTGTGATAAAATTATGTTAAGGAGATTTCATTATTATGAATAAGAAAATTATTTGCTCACTTTTATCATTAACACTTTTGGCTTCATGTAGCTCTACAAAGAACGAAAACGTTAAAAATACATCTGAAAGTGGAACTACAAAAACAAAAGAAAAAGAAAAATCTCAAAGCGAGTCTAGTTTGAAAAAGTCAAAAGAGCTATCATTGGAAGATTTGTCTTTTACGGAATATTTACTCGAGAATTCTTTTGGATCAGAATATTTAGTTGCTGTGAAAAATAATTCTGATTTAACAGTTGGAATTAGTGCGAATGCAACAGCTTATGACGCAAGCAATGCTTTATTGGGTGCAGCGTCATCATCGATTGATGTTTTAGGTCCAAATGAAGAATCTGTGATGCTTTTCTACTTTGATAGTGTCTCTGGAATAGATCATATTGATTATAAAGATAACATGCAGTATTCTGCTGACTCAAAATTGTATTATAATCCAGTTGTTTCTAATTTAAGTGTGGAAGACGGATTGAATGGGGATGTTTTAACTTTGGCTATTACTAATAATGGTGAATATGCAGCGCAATTTGTCGAAGCGTATGCAGTATTTATGGATGAAAATGGAACACCACTTCAAATTTCTTCTAATTATGTTACTGATTCAAATTATGAAATTGCACCAGGTGCAATGCAGTCAACACAAATAGAATACTATAGTTCATACGATAAAGGTGAATATGATCATGTGACTTATTACCTTACTGGTCGTGCAGAAAAATAATAAAAAGGGCTTATTTCAGTTATTCTGTAATAAGCTCTTTCTTTTGAATTTCTATTATGGAAAAATGAAATTGAAATACTATTAAATCAAAGTTAATTATTTCCTAGTTGTGAAGAATCTCCTGATTCAATTAAATTCCCTGATGGATCATAATAATTAACGATAACTTTATCTGCTGGGTGTCCACTAAATATGCCGTACATTCCGCCATAAACATAAAACGCCATTGCTGCAAAGGCTTCGTATATACCTACTTCTGTAGTTGATAGAGTTACATCAAATTGTGAGCAATTTGCATTATGCTTGATTTCTGTGAAAGCATATTGTTCATTGTCAATCATTTCTTTTGAAGCTGAATCAATGCCTTCTAAAAGTGTTTTAAGCATAAGAGCGTGCTGTGGTTTTGTCATTTTATAAGTGACAGAACCATCTTCGTTTAGTTTGGCAGTCATATATGTATCTCCTGCACCCTGATCTAATGACTCTTGAGTTACATCGTTTTCGTAGGTTGCAGGAATTGTGATTGATACAGTAAGAATTCCGTTATTGACTTCGACGTCTCCTAAGGCTGCCAGTTCCTGTTTGTCGGCTTCGAATTGTTGTTCTTCTGAAGATTTTTTTTCTTCAGATGCTGCGATTTCTGATGATTTCTTCTCATCTTTTTGAGAACTGCATGCAGTTAAAGGTGAAAGTGCATTAAAAATAAGCAATAATGATAATAATTTTTTCATAATAATCTCCCTGAATTTACTAATATTATATCAAATATAATAATTTAATCTAACAACCAATTGGAAATGAAAATAGAAAACTAAAAATATGTAAATAAGATTCCTATAATGGATTGATGAGGTTGATTGAATAATTTTTAAAATACTGCTTGCGTATTTTATGAATCGTGATAAACTATTGTTGTTGCCTTAATAGCTCAGTCGGTAGAGCACCTGGCTGTTAACCAGGGTGTCACAGGTTCGAGTCCTGTTTAAGGCGCTCTTTTTTTTGTTTTTTTGAAAAAAGTATTTGCATTTTATTGAATCTATGATATTATATTGTCCGTGCCTTAATAGCTCAGTCGGTAGAGCACCTGGCTGTTAACCAGGGTGTCACAGGTTCGAGTCCTGTTTAAGGCGCCATATCAAGAAGGATCTGGGAAGAAATTCCTCAATGTCATTAAGTTAAGGCATTGAACCAATTGAATCTCTAAAGTGCACTGCGCATTAACTTGCGTAGTGCTTTTTTTCTTCAATGAAATATTTTTCTCAGATATGAACAAATCGTTCATATTTACGCATAAATATGCAAAATATTGCTTGACAGGCTTGAAAACGGAACATTAAACATAATCCGAAGGAAA
>NZ_JBQHWJ010000035.1:0-24079 GCF_052064035.1 Bulleidia sp. HCP3S3_C9
TTCCTTCACTCATGGCATCACTGCCAACAGCTTGTGGTTTACTACACTTGGCGGTAAAGACCTGTGGTCAGTTTATCTCTGACTGAATTAGCGCCATGCCCGGCACACCCACAAAAGAGAATCCTTTCGGATTCTCTTTATTTCATCTAAAGCTTTCCACTTACTTATACTCAACCAATTTATCGAACCATTGTGCACTTATGATTCTTCTAGATTTTTCTTTCCTCAACTTGTCATCTCTTCATCAAATGATTTCATATCTTCCTTTATTACAATCTGAATAAAGCTTCCATGATTCATCTAGTAATCTCGGCATGTTTACTTGTTACTCTTGTTATAATCGTTAAACAATTATTTTCTGTAACAGGTTTTATCGAATATTGAATCTATTGGTCTTTCTGTTTTGCTCAGCTTTAGATCTTTTCAATTGTTAGTGTAGCTTTTTCAGCTACTCTTAATGAATTCCTGGTCCTCTCATATATGATATGACCTCCTTTTACGTTGATATGTGATTCACATAAACAATTTTTCAATTGTTCTATGTACCCCCTCACATCAATGTTTATCAGCTCATATATCTTGAGTTAAGTCAGATGTATTGGCATGAATTTCATCTCTAATTATATTCTTACTCTAAGAATGCTTTAGTTCTCGTTTAGATGAAATCTCTTATTGTGTAGCTTTTTCAGCTACTCTCAATAAATTCCTGGTCCTTTCATATATATTATGACCTCCTTCTACGTTGATATGTGATTCACATGAACAATTTTTTAATTATTCTATGCAACCTCACACCAATGTTTATAAGTAGATGCTCTTTTGTAAGACAGATGCCTACATTTTTTTCATCTTTAATTACATTCTTACTCTAAGAATGTTTTAGTTCTTGTCTAGATGAAATATTTTAATGATGTAGCTTTTTCAGCTACTCTTAATGAATACCTGGTCCTCTCATATGATATGACCTCCTTTGAATGAGAAGTACTTCTTCTTTGTTTGTACTTATAATATACAATGGATTTTCCAAAAGAATAGTCTATTATTCGTAAATTATTTTCTGTATAATTATATTGTTGAGGGTCAATACTACACACATCTACGGATGTGTTTTTTTGTTATCCAGACATAAGAAAAGATGGCAGATTTCTCTACCATCTAATTTTGGTTGCTTAATTGTTAATTACTTAACGTTAGCGAAGTACTTGATTGTACGAACCATCTGAGAAGTATAAGAGTTCTCATTGTCATACCAAGAAACTACTTCAACCTGTGTCTTGCCATCAGCTAATGGGGAAACCATTGTCTGTGTAGCATCGAACAATGAACCGAATCTCATACCTACGATATCGCTAGATACGATTGGGTCTGTGTTGTAACCGAATGATTCAGTAGCAGCAGCCTTCATAGCAGCGTTAACTTCGTCAACTGTTACAGCCTTATCTACAACTGCGAATAATAATGTTGTAGAACCTGTAGGAGTAGGTACACGCTGAGCAGCACCGATTAACTTACCGTTCAATTCAGGAATTACAAGACCGATAGCCTTTGCAGCACCTGTTGAGTTAGGAACGATGTTAACTGCACCAGCTCTAGATCTTCTTAAATCGCCCTTTCTCTGTGGACCATCAAGAATCATCTGATCACCTGTGTATGCATGGATTGTGCACATGATACCAGATTCGATTGGTGCTAATTCGTTAAGAGCCTTAGCCATAGGAGCTAAGCAGTTTGTTGTACAAGAAGCAGCAGAGATGATCTTGTCTTCTGGTGTTAATGTTTCGTGGTTTACATTGTAAACGATTGTTGGAAGATCATTTCCTGCAGGAGCAGAAATAACAACCTTCTTAGCACCAGCATTGATGTGAGCCTGAGCCTTAGCCTTGGATGTGTAGAAACCTGAACATTCAAGAACTACATCAACATCTAGATCGCCCCATGGGCAGTTATTTGCATCTGGTTCCTTGTAAATCTTAATTGTCTTACCCTTAACTGTGATTGTACCTGCTTCATCATCAGCAGTAACATCATCTTCGTGACCGATTTCAACGTAACGACCCTGAGATGAGTCATACTTTAAAAGGTGAGCAAGCATATGAGGTGTTGTTAAATCGTTGATAGCAACTACTTCATATCCTTCAGCATCAAACATCTGTCTGAAAGCAAGACGGCCGATACGGCCAAAACCATTAATAGCAACTCTTACATCTGTCATATTGTCTTAAAAGACCTCCTTTTGTTGCTATTAAATTATAGAATTTAGAATGAATATCGTCAATTGTGAATTATTTGATTTGTTTCATTTTTCAACAATTCATTCATTCTGTTGCAAATATCATGAAAAAATACCACATGCCATTGACACGTGGTACACAATTAATAAAATTCATTCAAATTCAGCGGTCTATGAGATATCGCAAAAGCCTCTTCAATCGTATCTATTTTCTTTCGAAACAGCTTCGTAAATAACTTAGAATCATTCAAGCGAACCATTGTAGATGGATATGATTTTTTCAATGCTTCTGGGAACACTTTTGAAAGGTCTTCTGCTTCTGATACATACAGATTCACAATCTTTCTTTCCTGCAATGCCGCATTACACAATTTAATCAATGACATAGAGTCAAGATAAATCATTTCCTGTACCTTTAACTGTTCTCCATCAGGAATCATAGCTGCATATCCTTGAATCTGGTCTTTTCCGTTATAATATGCAACGATTTTTCCACCAACTGCTTTAATTTCTTTCTTGTAATTGACAAAATATCCCAAATCTCTAGCGTAGAATCCATTAAAACGCTTAATAAATGCAGAATACACTTTCAACAAATCTAATGGTGCTGGATCATATGCACATCCAAAATTAGTAATTCTTGTGACGTCTTTTCTTTGAATCTGGAATTGTGTTCGCTGGTAGATCGTACGGAAACCAAATGGTTCATACATTTCTGGTTTTTCTGTCTGAATCAAAGTCAGCAATTCACTGTGCTCACATGCATCCACAATGATATCCATCATTTCATGCATATATCCTCTATGACGATACTCTGGATGTACCGCAACGCCCATGATCATACTTGCCTGCAGTACACGAGAATTAAACATCAATGCATGTTTATTACGAACTAGCGTCGCAACGATTTTTCCTTCTAAAACTTTAATATAACAATCTTCAGGTCTTACTACATTTTTAAAGAAAAAGTCTTGATATCTTTCATCAACATCAGGAAAGCAGACTTTCCACAATCTTTTTATTTCATCTATATTTTCTCTTTCAGCTCTTTTGATCATGATTGTTATCATCCTTTCCCTGTGTATTTTGTATCAAATGCATTGTTCTATAATAACTCATTACACTCATCACACCAAGAACCACAAAAAACATCCATAACTCTTTTTTCCATACGATAAGAGCAAGTACAATGAGTACATCTATTCCAACGACATACATATCTTTCTTACGCATTTTCTTCACCATCTGCCGCAATATCATGAATCTTCACAAAACGATGACGAATACCAGATTTTGAAACTGATTTTTTTGTTTTTTCAGCCAAATAATTACACAGTTCATTCAACGATGCTTCTGGATATTCTTTTCGAATTTCAATGACATCTTTCAGTTTCTGATCTAATGTCTCATATTTACCCATCTGTTCAATTTTTCGAATATCTTCCAGTTGCTTTGCGGCTGCAGACTGCGCTTTCATTTCATTCGCAACATCAATATTATTCAATCGTTGAATATTATTTGCGAGATCTCTTTCGATGCGAATATTTTCAAAACTGAATAATGCCTGTTCCGCTTCAATAATTCTCAAGAAATCCGCTATTTTTTCAGCAGCTTTAATATATACAACAAATTTATTTCTTCTTTCAATCACTTTTGCATTCAAATAAAAACGATTCATCACTTCTTGAATAAAGAACGCATGTTCTTCATTTGCGGCTGTGATTTCCAGATGATAATTTGTTTTTTCTGGAGGGTTGATAGAACCACCAGCCAAAAATGCACCAACAAGATATGCACGTGCATTATTATCTGAAGCAACAATTTTCTGTAATGGTTTTTCTAACAAGCCTCTTGCACTGTAGATACCAAGATCCATCAGTATTACGGGCGCTGCAGAAAGAATACGCAATCCATAAATACGATTCTTCTTCAAGTTCATTTTCTTCTTAACAAACAATTCAATTTCACTATTGTATCTTTCTTTCACCATGCGATAAATCACTCTGGCAACTGCCGCATTTTCAACAGTTACTAGAATCGTCATCCCTCGATTAGAAAAAGATAATGATGAACACATCTGTATTAAAGCAGATAACTCTGCTCTTGCATCGTTACCTTCCATAATTTTCTGTGAAACTTCTTGTTTAACAATTGATGAAAATGACACTCTCTACAACTCTCTTCCTATAACGCAGATACTAGTTTTTCCACAACTTCTTTTATTTTTTCAGGATCATGACGGATCAAATGCCCATCGAAATATAACAATGGTTCTTCAATGATCTGATAATCATGTTGCGCTTTCATAATAGATACAACCGTACTGCCTTCTGCACGGTAAGCTTGAATACTTTTCTGGGGAATTGGATCAGAAGCAACCACCACCGCATCTACAGGTGCCCCATGTTTTTTCAGCGCTTCTACATGATCTTCCACACTATAGCCATCCGTCTCTCCTGGCTGACTCATTGCATTGCAGAAATATACTTTCTTTGCATGTGACTGCTGCAAAGCAGAACGAATATCAGGAATAATAACATTTGGCAAGATACTTGTATAGACAGAACCAATACCATAAATAATCAAATCTGCCTCTTTGATTGCATGAATTGCTTCCTTTTCCGCAACAACAAACGTTTCATAAAATACTTTTTTGATATGGTTATTCACATCAGGAATATTTGCTTCACCTCTAACAACAACACCATCTTCCATCTGTGCATATAATGTAATGACTTGTGAAGTCGCAGGTATGATCTTACCTTTGACATTTAAAATATTCTGAATTTTCTGAACAGCTTCAAAAAATGATCCACAAGTTTGTGTCAATGCTGTCAAAATCAAGTTTCCTAGATTATGACCCGCAACATCTTCTTCGGTACCATTTGGATCATCAAATCGATATTCCATCAATTCTGTCATCAAATCATCATTTGCACTCAATGCAATCATGACATTACGGATATCACCCATTGCTGGAATATGAAACTGTTTCCGCAATCTACCTGTAGATCCACCATCATCTGCAACAGTTACAATTGCACTGATATCAATTCCCTCAATATTTTTGATTCCTTTACAGATGGTAGACTGTCCATGTCCACCACCAATGATAACAACTTTTTTATTCTTCATTACGAAGCCATTCCTTTTCTTCACGATGTTGTTTATAGCATCTATATTTCTTACTGTAATGATCATACAGCCAGTTTGTAATGCTGACAGATCTATGCTGACCACCTGTACAGCCAATTGCTACTGTAAAATGATTCTTTCCTTCATTTGCGTATTGTGTTAATGCATAATCCATAAAAGAAGTCAGCTTTTCCAGGAATTCTTTTGTTTCAGGTTTTTCCATGACATAGTCATAAACACATTTATCATTTCCATTATATGGTCTTAAAGAAACTTCCCAGAACGGATTTGGCAAGAAACGTACATCAACCATAAGATCTGCATCTAATGGAACACCATACTTATACCCAAAAGATTCAAAAGAAATAGAAAACACAGGCACTTGTTCCTTAGAGAAATAAGATTCCAGTTTCTTTTTAAATTCCTTTTCACTCAAGAAAGATGTATCAATTGTAATAAAGGAATTATTTAAATTTCTAGAAAACATCTGTCTTTCTACTGAAATTGCTTCATCCAGTGTATTACATGTATTACTTAATAAAAGAGGATGTGTTCTTCTTGTACTCTTATAGCGATGTAACAGTACTGAATCATTTGCATCTAAAAACAAAACCTGCACTTCAAAATTCTGTCCCTTTAAAAGTCTTAAAAAAGCTGGAAAATCCTGTGCTGAAGTTGATAGTGCAATATAGCTATAACGAGGATCAATACTTGTTTCAATCATATCCACAAGCAATGAAACCAATTGTACAGGAAAATTATCAATAACATGATATCCCATATCTTCCAGACTTCTCGTTGCGACACTTTTGCCCGCACCACTCATTCCAGATACCAAGATGACTCTTTTATTCTTTTCTGAAACACTTTTTTCCATAAAACATCCTCCTGGTCTATATAATGATAAAACATTATTCCAATTCTTTCACTATCCATTGACATTTCAGTCTAGATTTTCTATGGTTAATTCAGATATAGGAGAATTCAAATGAAAATCATTATTGAAAAAGACGAACACGCAATGAGCGAAAGTGCCATGCAGATCATTTTAGGCACAATGATGCAGGACAAGAAAGTAAACGTTTCACTTACATCTGGATCATCCCCAAGAACAATGTATCAAATGATGGTTCCTTATGTAAAAGACAAGCCACAATTCAAAGATGTTGACTACTACCTTTTTGATGAAGCACCAGAAGTTGGGGAAAAGAAAGGTCAGCCAGGACCTAACTGGACTGAAATGCAGGAACTGTTCTTCAAGGGCGCAAATATCCCTGATGAAAAAATCCATATTCCAAGCATGGAAAACTACGAAACATTTGACGAAGAAATTGCAAGAGCCGGTGGTATTGATGTCATGCTGATTGGACTTGGATTTGATGGTCATTTCTGTTCCAACTGTCCAAGATGTACGCCAATGGATGCTTTGACATATGCACGTGCCAGACACGTAACAGTCGAAGCAAATCCAAATTATCCAAATAATACATCACACCCATATTCCATCACAATGGGACCTGCTTCTTTAATGAAAGTTAAGCACTTAGTATTGATTGTAAATGGAAAGCATAAAGCAGAAATCTTCAAAAAATTCCTGACAGAACCAATCAGTGAAGAACTCCCAGCAACAATCCTGCGTCTGCATCCTAACTTTACAGTCATTGCAGATGAAGATGCCGCAAGCCTACTCTCTGAAGAAGATATTAACGGACCAGTTAAAAAATTAGACTAAATACGAAAAAGCCCAGATATCATTCTGAGCTTTTTTGATTAGATCAAATCATTACTCCATGCATGCTTTGCATCCAGAAGAGTCAACAATTCTGTGATATCAGAAATCGTTGCATTTGGTTTCTCTGCTTCGATTTTTTCACGTTTTTCTTCATTTGTGATAAAACCAACAGTATATACACCAGCATTCTTGCCAGCCTGTACATCTGAAACATTATCACCAACATACATAACGCTGTCATGTCCAACATTCAACATTTCACATGTTTCAATGATGCCATCCGGTTTTGGTTTTGCATGTCTATAGCGTTCTGTGCCAACAACAAGATCAATATATTCCTCAATTTCCAGATCTTCAACCCAAGTCTCACAAGATTCAGATAATCTAGAAGTTACAATTGCCACAACATAACCTTTTTTCTTCAATTCCTTTAACACTTCTTCAACATGCGGAAGTGTAGATACTAAGTGTCTGCCAGGCAAAGATTTCTGGAATTTCGTATATTCCTTCATCAATACATCTGCATTCTGATCAGGAAATAACTTTTTCAATTCATCTCTTAAAGGTGGACCAAATACTTCCTGTTGTACTTCTTTTGTGAAATCTTTGATATTTCCATACTTTTGAAATAAGTATGCAAAGCATCCAATGATCATCTGTTCGCTATCCATGATAGTTCCATCAAAATCAAATAAAACAACTGGTTTTCTTTTATCAAAGAATCTTGAATATGACCACAATAGAATACCAATCACTTCCACAACGATACAGGAAGGAAAGTTTCTAACAGCTAAAGGATCCCAATGGAATGCCATTGCAGCAAGACGATCAAATCCCGTCAACATAAACATGACCGCAAATGCATCGCCTCTTCTACGTAGTGGAGAATACGTTCTCATTACGCAATAGATGATCAAGAATTCAAAGATGTTGATTCCAACACAATACCACACTGAAGGCAGTTCCAACGCTCTACCTACACGCGCAATTGTAATTGTCAATAACAATGCCGTACTAACAACATCCATCGTTCTGCGGAAGGAAAGATGATGTTTCTTGCCATAAAGCAGTATCACAAGAGATATTGCCTGTAAAGATCCAAGGATATCGATTCCACCATCACCAATCGCAAATACATACCAGGCATACATGGAATAATTCTTCATATTCTCAAGTACCCAGAAAATTCTTCCACCAACAATACCACTCACCAGAATCAGTACAAGAAGATCATCTGAAACTGCCTGTTTATACCCATGTGCTTTCATTGCCTGAGACAAATAGAGATATCCAACAATGCACCCCAAGACTAAAGTGAATGCATACCACTTGATTGTAATTCCCCCAACCGAAACAATCGTGGATAAATCAGGGAACCAAATCATGCTTTCCCCTCTCTTTCATTTGCCGCAACCATAAAATCCTTAAATCTTTCACGGATTTCATCTGCACTGTTAAATCCAGCTTCGCTCAATCTGAAATTTGATACTGCAGATTCAATCAACGCAGCAGTATTTCTACCAGCAGAAACTGGCAATACAAGTGTAGGGACAAGAACATTCAATATTCTTGTATAACGCATCGTCTCATCACCTAGTCTGTTATAGTCTGCATCTGCTTCAAATGGAACAAGCTTAATTACAAGATCCACATCTGCACTGTCAGAAATAGCCATTGCACCAAACATTTTTTCAACATCAATAATCCCAATGCCACGGATTTCAAGCAGTCCTTTAATGATATCTGGTGCATGTCCTAAAATATGGTTATGAATATGAATTACATCAACTCTATCATCAGAAATCAATACATTTCCTTCACGGATCAATTCCAATGCCGTTTCACTCTTACCCATTCCAGACTCACCCGTCAATAGAACACCAACACCACGAATACTCATCAATGTTCCACTCATTGTATCTTCTGGTGCAAGTTTTTCATCAAGATATGTAATAATATCTGCCATCAGACGATATGTTTCCATGTTTGTTCTCAAAACCGGGAAATTTGTACTTTCCGCAACCTCTTTTAAAATTGGAGGTAAATCATTATTTTTGGTAATAATCGCAGCAGGTGTCAAACCATCTGTAATCAAAGGAAAACGTGTTCTTTGATCTTCTTCAGACATCGTACGAATAAATTCAGATTCCCTGTTTCCAATCACCACGATTCTACGTGGTTCTGTTTTTTTATATACACCACACAATTCAAATCCAGGTCTATTAACATCTGGAACAACTGTCCAGCGTTTCAAAGATTCGTCATTTCCTGTCAATCTTTCAAACTTAAAAAAATCTACAAGTTCTCGAATTGTCACTTTCTTATCATACATTTCATCGGCCATTTCATTGTACCTCCGCTGTTGCCTATTATAACATGCTCTTTAAATAACAAAAGGAAAAGAAATATTACTTCTTCCCCTCTTGATGTTCCCTAGTCCATTCTAACGCTTTTAACAAGTATTGTCCTGTCCAGGATTCTTTTACTTTTGAAATTTGTTCTGGTGTGCCTGTTGCAACAACCGTTCCACCCTGATCTCCACCTTCTGGTCCTAGATCAATGATATAGTCTGCACACTTGATCACATCCAGATTATGTTCAATGACTACTACAGTGTCTCCATTATCAACAATTCTCTCTAGAACTTCAATCAAACGTTTTACATCATCTGTATGTAAACCTGTTGTTGGTTCATCCAGAATATAAACTGTTTTCCCTGTTGCTGGTTTCTGTAATTCACTCGCCAGCTTAACTCTTTGCGCTTCTCCGCCAGACAACGTTGTAGAAGATTGTCCAAGCTTCATATAACCTAAGCCTACATCACAAAGTGTCTGTAGTTTCTTCTTGATCTTAGGATGATTAGAGAAGAAAGACGTTGCTTCTTCAATCGACATTTCCAGTACATCAAAGATATTCTTTCCTTTATATGTACACTGCAATGTTTCTTCATTGTATCTCTTTCCATGACACACTTCACAAGGTACATAAACATCTGGCAGAAAATTCATACGAATCACTTTCACACCATCTCCTTGGCATGCTTCACATCTGCCACCTTTTGTATTAAATGAGAATCTGCCTTTATCATACCCTCTCATTCTTGCTTCTGGAGTTTTAGCAAACACATCACGAATATCATCAAACACACCCGTATATGTTGCTGGATTACTTCTAGGTGTTCTGCCAATTGGCTGCTGATCGATTTGTACCAGTTTATCAATGTTTTCTAATCCCTTGATTGACTTGTACTTTCCAGGATGAATTTTCGCTCTACCAAGATTAACAAGTACTGCTTTCATAAATACATCATTTACAAGCGTAGACTTTCCAGATCCACTCACACCTGTTACCACAACAAGTTTTCCTAACGGAAATTTTACATTGATTTTCTTTAAGTTGTGTTCTTCCACACCTTTGAGTTCAATAAATGCACCATTGCCTTTTCTTCTCTTCTCAGGTAATGGAATCAATTTCTTACCCGCAAGATATTGTCCAGTGATAGAATCTTCCACTTTCATAACATCTTGTGGTGTCCCACTTGCCATCACATTTCCACCATGAATACCAGCACCTGGGCCAATATCTACGATCCAGTCTGCAGCCATCATTGTTTCTTCATCATGTTCCACAACAATCAAAGAGTTTCCAAGATCTCTCATGTTTTTCATTGTCTGAATGAGTTTTGCATTATCTCTCTGGTGCAAGCCGATACTTGGTTCATCCATAACATACAATACACCAGATAGCTGAGAACCAATCTGTGTTGCCAGACGGATTCTTTGTGATTCCCCACCAGATAATGTTCCTGCAAGACGATCTAATGTCAAATAATCTAAACCAACATTGCTTAAGAAATGCAATCTAGATTTAATTTCTTTCAAGACCATTTCTGCAATCTTTGTCTTTTCTTCATCCAGCTTTAATGCATCCATCCATGTATTTGCATCTTTGACTGACATCTTTGTAAATTCCGCAATGTTCTTATCCCCAACACGCACAGATAACGCCTGTTCATTCAAACGCTTTCCCTGACACGTTGGACATGCGCTTTCCACCATGAAAGAATGATACCAGTCTTTATGCCAGGAGGATGTTGTCTCAACATATCTTCTTTCAATCAGATCTTTGATGCCTTCAATGAAATCATTTCTCTGATATGTATTTCCACCAGAAGAAGTAATTGTGTACTTGATTGGTTTATCAGAGCCATGCAAGATCACTTCCATCTGTTTTTCTGTTAACGTAGAAACAGGGGCATCGATATCAATCTTGTATGCCTTGCATAGAATTGTAAATGTCTGCCATTCAATATTTTCTGTATCAACAATATTCTTATAATAACGAACTGCACCTTCACGGATAGACAAAGAAGGATCCGGAATCAGATTATTCACATCCACTTCTTCTGTAATTCCTAAACCATGGCATGTTGGACATGCACCTAATGGTGCATTGAATGAAAACAGTCTAGGTTCTAGCGCACTTACAGAGAACCCACAGATCGGACAGCTATAATTTTCAGAGAAAAGCTTTTCTTCTTCTCCATTTAAAACAATCACTTTACCATCTGCCAGCTTTAAAGCAGTTTCAATAGAATCATAAATTCTACTTCTAGAATCCTCTGTTTTTACAATACGATCCACAACAACATCTAAATCATGTCGTTTATTCTTTTCCAGCTCAATGTCATCTTCTAAAAGACGAATTTCACCATCCACACGAACACGGATATATCCTTCTTTCATTAATTTAGAGAACACATCCTTAAATGTTCCTTTTTTATTTTTTACAACAGGTGCAAGAATCGTTAATCTGCTTCGATCTTCATACTGCATAACCGTATCCACCATTTCCTGCACTGTTTGACCAGTAATTGGAATATTATGATTTGGACAATACGGTGTTCCACATCTTGCATACAATAATCTTAAATAGTCATAAATTTCAGTCACTGTTCCTACTGTAGAACGAGGGTTGTTGCTTGTTGTTTTCTGATCAATGGAAATTGCTGGAGAAAGACCTTCAATTGCTTCTACATCCGGCTTTTCTACACCTCCTAGAAATTGTCTGGCATAGGCAGACAAAGATTCTACATATCTTCTTTGTCCCTCTGCATAGATCGTATCAAACGCTAAAGATGTTTTTCCGCTTCCAGATAATCCCGTCATCACGACAAGAGAATTCTTAGGAATTTCCAAGGAAATATTTTTAAGATTATTTTCACGCGCACCACGAATAATCAATTTATCGTTTTTCATCTTTCTTTTCCTCTTCACAAAGATCATTCAGCATATTCCACGCATCACGAGGTGACATATCATCAATATCGATAGATAACAGTTTCTCTCGAATCGCATCTGATTTAGTATCTTCTCTTTCCATTTCAACAAGCTGGAAATTCTGCTGAACGACACGCTTCTTGCTTTCCAGTTCCTTCTGCAACTGTTTTGCACGAGACAATACACTTTCCGGTAAACCCGCAAGTCTAGCAACGTTAATACCGTAGGACTGTCCAGCAGGACCATCTTTGATTTTATATAAGAATGTTACTTCTTCATTGTTTTCTTTCACAACAACATGGACATTTCTAACACAATCCACATTATCCGTTAACATTGTTAATTCATGATAGTGTGTAGAAAACATTGTTTTCGCATGAATACATGTCGCAATATATTCAATCATACTTTGTGCTAACGCCATGCCATCATATGTAGATGTGCCTCTGCCAATTTCATCAAACAAAATCAAAGAATGTTCACTTGCTTCCTGCAATGCACGATTTGCTTCACTCATTTCTACCATAAACGTAGACTGACCACTCAAAATATCATCACTCGCACCAATACGCGTAAAAATCTTATCAAAGACAGGCATTTTACATGATTTACAAGGAACAAAGCATCCAATCTGCGCCATAATAATAATCAAAGCTGTTTGCCTCATATATGTAGATTTACCACCCATGTTAGGACCCGTAATCAATAAAATACTTTGACTTTGATCCATCTTTACAGAGTTTGATACATATCTAGGATTCTTCATCATTTCATCCAGAATTGGATGTTTTCCATTTTCAATATCTAATTCATCATCACTAAATTCAGGTTTTACATAATGATATTTGCTGGAAACTTCACTTAACGCACAATAGCAGTCAATTTCAGCCAATACTTTAGACAGTTTCTGTAACTGAGGAAGATATCCCTTCACCTCATCTAACAATTGAGAAAACAATTCCTTTTCAATACGAATTGCATTTTCCTGTGCATGCAGGATCATCTCTTCTTTTTCTTTCAGTTCAGGAGAAATGAATCTTTCATTATTTGTTAACGTCTGTTTACGAATATAGCCCCACTCAGGTTTCACATCTTTACAGGCGCCCTTAGAAATTTCAATAAAATAACCAATAACCTTGTTAAAACCAACTTTTAATGTTTTAATTCCTGTTCTTTCTTTTTCCTGTGCTTCCAATGAAGCAATAAAATCTTTTCCACCTTTTTGAATGGAACGTGCCTCATCTAACGCAGCGTTATATCCATCACGAAATGCACCACCATCACTCAGATTCACTGAAGGATTTTCAACAAATGCATCTTTTAATTTTTCATATAATGAACTCAACGGATCAATATGACGATATTCTTTAAATTCATCACAATCCAGCTTTTGAAGAATATTTGGTACTTCCTGCAATGTTTTTGATAAACGCTGGATATCAATTGGACTGGCAGTACTTAACGCACAACGTGCAATCAATCTTTGCAGATCATAAATGTTATACAAAGACTCTCTAACACTGCTTCTAGCCATGAAATTCTTCATCAGCCATTCCACTTTTGCATAGCGATCTTCAATCAATTCCTGATCCACAAGTGGCTTTTCAATCCATTTGCGCAATTGTCTAGAACCCATTGCACTCTTGCAGACATCCAGAAAAGACCACAATGTAATTGCCTTGCCATTTTCATGCAGTGGTTTTGTCAATTCTAGATTAATTCTTGTGGAATAATCCATATACAAAGAAGATGCTTCTGTTTCCACTGTACAAGGCTGTAAATGAGAAAGCATGTGTCTTTGCGTTTCTTCCAGGTAGTGGAGCATCATACCATAGGATCTACGGTCATACTCTTTTTTGATTGCTTCACATAGTGGGAAATACTGACTGTCAATAGAGTCATCTTCACAATAAGAAATTGTTACCTGCATATTTCTTAACTGTTTGATGATCTTTTCTCTAAATCCCTTATGAACAACAATTTCTCTCGCATTGTTCTTTAAAATCAGCTGCAGCAATACAGAATCCTTATGTTCACAATTCTCCACATAGTTTTCTCCTGTAGAAACTTCTACAAAAGCAATAGAATAGCCATAGGAATAATCTGTAATCGCAGCTAAATATACACTCGATTTCTCATCCGTGATTTCTTCCATCACTGTACCTGGAGTAATGACGCGAATAACATCGCGCTGTACGATACCTTGTGCTTCTTTTGGATCCTGCATCTGTTCAACAATCGCAATCTTATAACCTCTAGCGACGAGTCGCTGAATATATGACTGTGCCGCATGGTGAGGAACACCACACATAGGAATCTTTTCTTCAACACCAGCATTTTTGCCAGTTAAAATCAAATCTAATTCTTTTGATGCAATCTTTGCATCATCAAAAAACATCTCATAGAAATCCCCTATACGATAAAACACTAACGTGTCCGGATAGTTCTCTTTCGTTTTGAGATATTGCTGCATCATTGGTGAATATGTTTTTTCTTTTGCCATAATGTCATTATTATAGCACGCACATACCACCAGATAAGAAAAATGACTTGCAGTATTCCACAAGTCATTTAACGTTTCTTCTTTCTTTTTCAATTCCTTTTCTTATCATTGTACTCGTCGCACCAAAATAAATATCAAACCCTGTCACTGTTTCAACAATTTTACTTGCACCAAGTCGCTTCAGTCTGGAAGTATCCAGCTTATTTGCATCATAGATAGAAGCAGATAATACAAAGCAATTAGATTCCAGTACTTTAATATTTTCAATGCCGCCAAGACCTTTTAATACACCTGTTACCAGTCTTTCCTGATCACCTGTTCTAAACAAGTCTACTGCCAGATTCGTAAAGTAGAATCGTGTCATAAAGAAGTATACAAGCAAGATACATGCACCAATAATCAAAAGATAAACAATTGTCATCTGAAAATCTTTGTTTGTTACATACGTAATCAATTCCGGCAATGTTCCAACAAGAGCCGTCATAGAAGAAGTATCTGAAGAATTAAATCCAAGATACAAATGTAATCCCTGTAACAAGCCAAACAAGAAACCAGTACATGCTAAATGCGCCATATATAACAAGGGTGCTAAAAAGAACAACATCAATTCTATTGGAAGCAATGTACCAGAAATGAAAGACGTAATCGTTGCGATAATACAAATCATACGCATTCTAGGTTTATGCAAAGGATTTGTTTCTAAAGAATACATACCCCAGATCATTCCAGGAATCGCAAATATATTTAAGATATAGTATGGTGTAATAAATCTGCCCGCCTGACCTTTGATAGCACCACTTAGAATCTGTGCACTCCATACCGCTACATCTCCCGTAGCAACTGTACCAGTCATGCCTACCCAGCTGCCACCATTTATGCCATACCAGAATGGAAAACGAATCAATGTACCAAGATTCAATGTAGAAAAGAATGAATCCAGAATACCATATAATGTTAGATTCACTGGATTTGTCGTATCTACAGAAATAAAACTAATCAGTTTATTCACTGCCATAATGACAAATGGCCATCCATAGGCAAATAGAACACCCACAGCAATGGAATATAACAATACATTGATTACACATCCAACATCTCTAGAAATAAATGAAAACAAACCATATCCGCTCTTTTTCTTAGAATTTGTAAACGCAACAAGTGTTCCAATCGCAACCACCGCAATTCCAATAAGCCCTGTCTGTAACGGATATAGTGTAATACCTGTGTACGAAGCAATTGATGATTTCGACAAGCTTAGGCCTAGAATTGATGAATACGCAGTTGTTGTCAGATCCGTTCTTGTTACAATCATCGTCGTACATAAGAAAGCTACATATCCAACAAATGCACTCATGATCGTCATACTTGATCCATTTTTTCTAGTCACAATACGCAACAAGAATAGCAACGGAAAATTAACAATGATAAATTGACCAATACGCATGAGAACTTCCGCAAACATCTTCACATAATCGTTATCTATTAAATAGACGATTCCAAATATATTATTTGTTAATAAATTTCCAATTCCACATAAAAGAAATGCTAAAAACAGCACTTCAATTGGAAATTTCACAATTTCAAACAAACTTCTCCACTTTTTCATACAGACACTATTCTACCACATTTAATACAACGTTTTTAAACGATCAAAATATGATACTTTCTTACCTCTTAACACTCTGATATGTCTAGCACCGCATATCTTGATTTCGATCTTTTTGCAATCTTCTAATGGATACACATCACTATCCACACCTAATAAAGCACCTTCAAAACTCTCTGATTCAAATCGAATCACACTATCACTCTTTAATACAAGCGGTGCATCCAGGCTTCTATATTTGCTATGATGAATTCCTGCAATCTCAACCATCTCAATTAAATCCAGACCTTCCTGTAAAACAGCACCGCCAAGAGAACGATTATATGCGGTGGATCCTAATTGTGTACATACGCACATCCCCGTACCTCTAAACGTTTCCAGCTGAATATCATTGACATACACATCCATCACTTGTGTTCTCGCAGCATTTTCCACACGAATTTCATTCAATGCATAATAGCAGTTTCCATTCACTTCACCACGCAAAACAGACAATATCTCTTCTTTTCCTTCATGATGAATCAATACATCTAAAAACTCATCTACTTCATGATCCTGATAATCAGAATAAAATCCCAGTGTACCTGTATGCAAACCATAGAAACGTACATCTTTTAAACGATCCATAAATTGATGTACCGCATAAATAAATGTACCATCTCCACCCACAACAATCACAGTTTCTGGATTCTCATCATCTCTTATAAAATCAAATTGACACAATCTATCATCAATTTCTTTCTCTATTTTTTTTGATACTTCATCAAGTTTTGATACAACTGTATATTTTTCCATGCCTTAAGTATAAACGTATCCAAAAGAAAAAAGAAGTTGCTCTACAGATTCTATCCATGCAAAAATGCAAATATAAAAGGTTGCAGACAATTGCAACTCCCATTCATTTAAATTATACAAAATATCATAAAGAAAAAAAGACTGTTCCTTCAATGAAAATTAATTATATTGTAAGTACAGAAAGGAGATGTTATGAAAAAATTATTCATTATTTCTTCTCTACTTATTTTCATATTTGGCTGTTCAGCTGACACATATTCTACACTGAAGGTATATCCATGCGATGCTGAAATATTTGCATACATTACTCAAGCAGATGACAATTCCTATATTTCCATCTTGTACTTATCAGATGGAATAGATTTTCAATTAGATAACGAAGA
The DNA here is from genome assembly GCF_052064035.1 of Bulleidia sp. HCP3S3_C9. NCBI lineage: Bacteria > Bacillati > Bacillota > Erysipelotrichia > Erysipelotrichales > Erysipelotrichaceae > Bulleidia > Bulleidia sp. HCP3S3_C9. The sequence goes on from NZ_JBQHWJ010000035.1 coordinate 17,664, forward strand.
AGAATATCTAAAAGGTATCTATGACATAGTTGATGAAGGTGATGCTAACGCAAGGGATACGTCTCTCATTCCAGACGCTTTACAGACAGCAGTAAAAAAATACCGCAGCAGCTGCTGCTCCACTTTATACATTAAAGGATCGGATCAGCAATTGAATGAACTGCAGAATTTCCTGGAAACTTTTGATTTTCATATCGTTGTGATTGGAGATACAAGTTTTGACATCCTAGGAAGAATTGATAAAAAAGTAGTTGTCCTTCCAATTCAAAAAATCTAGATTACAATTCATCAAATAACCAATAAAGAGAACCATACAACAACAGGTTCTCTTTATTTATATCATCAAAAAAGAAGTTACTCTCAGTATTCTGATTTCACTTCTCCATTACTTTAGCTAATTTTTGTACCAGCAGAAAGTCCGTTCACTTCAACAACAGCGATCTGACCATTTTCCTTACCAGCAAGCAGCATACCATTGCTTTCTTCGCCACGAATTGTAGCCTTGGCAAGGTTTGCGATAACTACTACATGCTTTCCAATCATCTGACCCGGTGTATAAGAAGCAGCTAAACCAGAAACGATCTGTCTAGGTTTACCTTCGCCTAAGTCTACTGTCAAAATCAACAGCTTATCCGCATCAGGATGCTTTTCACAAGATAATACCTTACCAACTCTCAAATCAAGTTTCGCAAAGTCATCAATTGTAACTTCACCCTTTACTTCCTTCTTGGCTTCTTTTACTTCTTTCTTGATTCGATTCTGAATCTCTTCTACCTTAGCCATTACTTCTTCTTCCTTGAGTCTAGCAAATAAGATTTCTGGCTTATCTGTAATCTTACTTCCATTTTCAAGCAAGCCGAATGTTAAATCATCTTCACTTGTCTTTTCAGTATTCAAAGACTGCAGAATCTTTTCAGCTGTCTCAGGTAGATATGGCTTCAATAGAATTGCACCAATACGCACAGATTCTAATAAGTTGTAAAGTACTGTAGCAAGTCTGCCAATCTTTTCAGGATCCTTAGCGAGTTTCCAAGGTTCTGTTTCATCAATGTACTTATTACATCTAGAGAACAAATCAAGAATATGATCAATGGCATCCGCAACATGTAATGTATCCATAGATTCATCAACAAGCTTCACAGTATTCATTGCAACACTCTTCAGATCAGCATCAACATCTTCAACTTCATTTGGATTTGCAACAACACCATTGAAGTATTTATTTTCCATAGATAATGTACGATTGACTAAGTTACCTAGGTTATTCGCAAGATCACTGTTAATTCTTTCAATCATGAGATCATATGTGATATGACCATCCTGTGCAAATGGCATTTCGTGAAGCATAATATATCTCACTGCATCTGTACCAAATAAAGATACAAGATCATCCGCATAGATGACATTACCTTTAGACTTACTCATCTTAGAATCACCAGTGAGTAACCATGGGTGACCAAAGATCTGCTTAGGCAGTGGAACATCCAATGCCATCAACATAATTGGCCAGTAAATTGTATGGAATCTAACAATGTCCTTACCAATCAAATGAAGGTCAGCTGGCCAGTACTTATCAAATAATGGATCACTGTTTCCATCAACATCATAACCAAGACCAGTAATATAGTTTGTCAATGCATCAATCCAGACATAAACAACATGCTTAGGATCAAAATCAACTGGAATACCCCACTTAAAGGATGTTCTAGAAACACAAAGATCCTGAAGACCTGGTTTCAAGAAGTTATTGATCATTTCATTCTTTCTACTTTCAGGCTGAATAAAATGAGGATGATCTTCAATATACTTAATCAAACGATCAGAATACTTACTCATCTTAAAGAAATATGCTTCTTCCTGCATTTCCTTTAATTCACCACCACAGACAGGACATTTACCATCTTCTGTGATCTGAGATTTTGTATAGAATGCTTCACATTCCTGACAATACAAGCCATCATAATGACCCTTATAGATATCACCCTTGTCATAGAGTTTCTTAAAGATCTTCTGAACCTGCTTTTCATGATATGGATCCGTTGTTCTCATAAATTTATCATAAGAAACATTCATAACATCAAACTGATTCTTGATTTCCTTAGATACTTCATCAACAAATGCCTTAGGAGAAACACCAGCCTTTGTTGCCTTTTCTTCTACCTTTTGACCATGTTCATCTGTTCCTGTCTGAAAACGAACATCATAGCCTACCTGTCTTTTATAGCGAGCAATTGCATCCGCTAATACGATTTCATATACGTTACCAATATGTGGCTTTCCTGAAGTATACGCAATCGCTGTTGTTAAATAATATGGTCCTTTGTTTTCCATGTTTTACCTCCTTAAAAATGAAAAAGACATCCCTAATGAAAGGACGTCTTGCACGCGTTACCACCTTTATCTTCCTCTACATATTCTATAGAGACACTCATTTGTTTTAACGGAGTTCTTCCGGGATATTCTATTAGAATATCCAGCTCCAGACCCATGTTCATTCCCTTCATTCACAGATTCTCACCATCCATCTGCTCTCTAAAGAATGATTCAGAAACTACTCTTTCCTTCAAAGCTTTTAAGTCCTTATATTATACGGTTTATTGCACATTTTGAAAAGAGAAAAGAAAGCAGGATTGATTTCGAAAAGAAATGTTGATGCTTATTTCTTGAAAATATACACTTTCATCCAGGAAAACGTTTACACAAATCCTTGATTTTTGACCAAAATAATTCTATGATTGTACTTACATACAGGTATCTAGTTTTAATTTATTTACAATTAGTTATTGGGATATGTAGAAATGGAGACTTAAAAATGGCAACAGGAAAAGTTAAATGGTTCAACGCTGAAAAGGGTTATGGATTCATTACTGCTGAAGATGGAAAGGATGTATTCGTACATTATTCTGCAATCCAGTCTGATGGATACAAAACACTCGATGAAGGAGCTTCTGTTCAATTTGATGTAACTGAAAGTGATCGTGGACCACAAGCTTCCAACGTCGTAAAGCTCTAATTTGATTCATATCGAATTATTTGAAAGCAAGCGTCGCAAAAAGAGACGAAAGTCTCTTTTTACTTTACCTAAAAGACTCTATAATATTTGCATGTTCAATTTATTCAATCAAAAAGAAAAAACAAATGACATCAACGAAAAATTAAAGTATCGTTATACAAAAACAAAGCAAGATCTAAAAGATTTAGAAGAAGTAACAGATGCAACTCTGCATTCTCAATACGATGCACTCGCAAAAGGCACACAACAAGGCATCTCAACAATGCCGCGTTTAAAAAATGCCATGCTTGAAGAAGCAGAATTATTAACAGATGAATCCGAAAACTATGCACGTCTGTCATTAAAAGCAAGAAAGCAATCCGATGAATTAAAAACACGTGTTAAAGAAGCAGAACGCTTCGAAAGAAAAAGCAATAAGAAAGTTAAGCTCTTGCCCGTCAAGCCAACAAATGCAGAAATTGACTACGAAGAAAAAATCACCAAGCATTTTGCAGCCGGTGATACTTTCTATAAACTGTTCTGGGTTTTCTTTATTGGATGCTTTGGCGGTGTTGTCATTGAAACAATCTGGTGCCTTATCACAAGAGGACACTACGAATCAAGAGTCGGCTTAATTTATGGACCATTCAATCTCGTTTATGGATTTGGTGCTCTTGTATTGACATATAGTTTATACAAATATAGAAACAGAAGCAGTATCTATTCCTTTATTGGTGGATTTATCAGTGGTTCTGTTGTGGAATATGCATGTAGTTTCCTCCAGGAAATGGCATTTGGATCCACTTCATGGGATTATTCCAGTATGCCATATAACTTGAATGGTAGAATCTGCCTGGAATACTCCATCTTCTGGGGTATTTTAGGAATCCTCTGGATCAAAACCATTTATCCAATCATGGCAACATGGATTTTAAAGATTCCAAATAAAACAGGCAAACCACTCACTACAATATTATTAGTCTTTATGCTTTTCAACTCTTTCATGTCTGGTGCTACGGTATTCAGATGGTATGAAAGAACACAGAATATTCAGGCAGACAATGCATTTGAAATCTATCTGGACAACCATTATTCAGATCAGAAAATGCAGAAAATCTATGCAAATCTCGAATTTAAATAATGCTGATCAAATGATCAGCATTATTTCTTTAATACAATTGTCTGCCAAGGAGATAGTTGGTATTTATGATCCTTATAATTAACATCTGCATTGGATAAGAGTACTTCATACGTATCTTCAATGTTTACTTCATGTTCCTCTCCACTCATATTATTGATACAAATGATTTCTTCACTATCATTCGCTCTACGATACGCAACAACTTCATCACATGTATCTAACGCTTCAAAAGAACCATCCACAATTAAATCAACGTTCTTTTGTCGTAATGCAATTGCTTTCTTGTAGAAAGATAATACAGAATCAGGATCATTGATTTGCTTTTCCACATTAATTTCACTCGCATGCTCGTTCAATGCAAGCCATGGTTTCACATCACTGAATCCACCATATTCACTACTGTTCCAGCACATTGGAGATCTTGTATTATCTCTACTTCTACGATTCACAAAATGTAATGCTTCTTCTTTAGAATAGCCCTCTTCCAATGCACGCGTATATTGGTTGTGTGAAGAAATATCATCAAATTCATCAATGGATGATCTTTCATTATTGATCATTCCAATTTCCTCACCTTCATAGATATACGGTGTAGATTTCAAGAACATCAATAAACTGCCTAACAGTTTCGCAGCTTTACCATTTCGATCTGCAGGATTCTTCACAAGACGATTCAATGATCTAGGCATATCATGATTCTCATGGAATGCACCAGCCCATCCAAGCTTATTGATTTCAATTTGAGAAGCAAACAATGCATCTTTATATGCTTTGATAGACCAATCCTGATCTGGGAACCACTCTTCATTCTTTGTGATATCCAGATTTGAATACATAAAGTCAAACATCATAGAAAAGCATCCTGTCTTTCCAATAAATGTTTCTAATTGATCATATGGAACATCTACAGCTTCAGCAACTGTCATACATTGATGCCTGTCAAATGTTTCTTCTCTCAATTCATGAAAGAAATCTTCAATTCCTTCTTTATTTCTACAGAACTGGAAGCAGGCACTCAATCCATCAGCACCATCCACTTCACCATCACACCATCTCTGATCTTTCTTGATAAAGTTGATTGCATCCACTCTAAAGCCAGAAATACCTTTATCCAGCCACCAGTTGATCATTTTATAAATATCCTTACGCATTTCAGGATTTTCCCAGTTCAAATCTGGCTGTTTCTTAGCAAACGCATGGAAATAATACGTATCTTCATTTTCAACCTTTTCCCATACAGATCCACCAAACACACTTCTCCAGTTTGTAGGTGCATGCCCATCTACGCCCTTCTTAAAGATATAGTAGTTTCTATACTTGCTATCTGGATCTTTCAATGCTTCCTGAAACCATGCATGTTCATCAGAAGTATGGTTGATAACAAGATCCATTAAGATGCCAATATTTCTTTTCTTTGCTTCCGCAATCAATGCATCCACATCTTTCATTGTTCCATAATCTTCTAACATGTCATAATAGTCAGAAATATCATATCCATTATCAGCCAGAGGAGATTTATACATTGGACAAATCCAAAGCATCGTAACACCAAGATCTTTTAAATAATCTAATTTACTAATGATACCTTGAATATCTCCGATTCCATCATGATTGCTATCACAAAAACTTCTTGGATAGATTTGATACACCACTTCTTTCTTCCACCATTCACTCATTATATGTTCCTCGATTCTTTCTGATAGTATTATACAATTCAAACTCAAATATGAGTAGAATTCATTTTCTTATTTTTACCAATTGTTGCCGTAAAGCCTCTCGCTTTAGCAATGGGGATACAAGGCGACTCATACAATAATTATACTGCTGAAAGATATCTAATTTCTATTGAATTATATACGTCATAACAGTATAATATATTTATGGAATATAAATCTAATCATAATATTGTCTATTCCTGCAAATACCATGTGGTATGGTGTCCTAAGTATCGACGTTCTGTTTTGATAAACGGTGTTGATGTTCGTTTGAAGGAGCTGATTAAAGAAACCTGCGACTCACTGAATGTCGAAATCATCGAAATGGAAATCATGCCAGATCATGTGCATCTGCTTATGGAAGTAGACCCGCAATTCGGAGTACATAGAGCTGTTAAACAAATTAAAGGATATTCTTCTAAAGTATTGAGAACCGAATTTCCTTGGCTTAAATCAAGACTTCCGAGTTTGTGGACTAACAGTTATTTTGTAAGCACTGTTGGTGGTGCTCCACTTGCAGTCATTAAACAATACATTGAGAATCAGAAAAGCGTGTAGGTATAAATAT